>NZ_MDCO01000010.1 GCF_001746205.1 Brachyspira hampsonii | reverse complement strand
TAAAAAAAATTATCTTTAGGAAATACAATTATGAGTAAAGTAATAGATAAATATAAAAGATTCGTAGCTGATGAAAAAGAGATGTCAGCATACAATGAAAGGGATACTTTTCTTTATGGACAGGCTGCTATGCTTCAGTATGAGCGTGCAGAAGGAAAAAAGGAAGGGATAGAAATAGGTTTTCAGCAAGGTATAGAAAAAGGTATAGAAAAAGGTATAGAAAAAGGTATAGAAAAAGGTATAGAAAAAGGTATAGAAAAAGAAAAATATTCATTGGCTAAAAATATGAAAAATGAAAATATAGATATTAACATTATAAGTAAAGTAACGGGGTTAAGTATAGAAAAAATAAAAAACTTATAAGTGCCTGCCAATCGTAGAAATGGTAGGGATTGTTACGAACAAATTTTTTATATATAGATAAAAAATAAAAAATATAAATAATTAACCTTTTTTGTTATCATTTTTGTAAATCATCTTATAAAGTGTTTATTTATTAAAATAACAATATATAATTAGCAATATATAAAAAGTTTGAGGATACATCTATGATATATAACATGTGGTATGCAGTGTTAGATTCAAAAGAAGTAAAGAAAAATAAACCTCTTTTTGCTAAAAGATTAAATAAAAATCTGGTATTTTGGAGAGATTCTAATAACAATATATGCTGTATAGATGATAAATGCTGTCATAGAGGAGCCTCATTATCACTTGGAAAAGTATGTAAAGATAATATAGCATGCCCTTTTCATGGATTTCAGTTTGATAAAAGCGGAAAAACAGTAATAATTCCAGCTAATGGTAAAAGTACAGAAGTTAATAAAAATTTCTTTGTTGAAGGATATGAAGTAAGAGATTTATACGGATTTATTTGGTTTTGGTATGGAGATAAAGATAAAATCAATAATAAAATAATGTTTTCAGATGATTTAAAAGATAAAAAATTCTCATATTCTACAATTAAAGATGAATGGAACAATCATTATACAAGATGCATAGAAAATCAGCTTGATGTTGTGCATATATCATTTGTACATCATAACACTATAGGAAGAGGAAACCAAACGGTTGTTAATGGTCCTTTGGCAGAGCTAGATGAGGATAATAATATATTAAAATTCTATGTAAATAATGTAATTGATAAAGGACAAAAAGCATTAAATGCCTCAGAAATGAAAAAAGAAGATTTTAAATATTTTCTGTACTTTTATTTTCCAAATACTTGGCAGAATTACATATTTGAAAAGATGCGTATATTCGGAGTATTTGCCCCTGTTGATGATGAAAATACTGTTATATATATGAGATTCTATCAAAAAATAGTGAATATTCCTTTTATAAAAAATATAATAAACTTTATAGGCAAAAAATATTCAGATATTGTATTAAAACAAGATAAAAATGTGGTAAAAACTCAATCTAAAAAAGAATCTTATTTGGGTATGAAAGAAGAAAAATTAATACCCGGAGATAAGCCTATAATAATATATAGAAGCAAAAGAGATAAACTAAAAAAGAAAAACAATTCTTTACAAATTAATAATTGATAAATTTATATAAAAAATTCATTGACTAAAAATGAAAAATTTGTTAAAGTAATTTTATGATAAATATTTCATTTGAAAGCAGCTATTATATAAAAGACGATTCTGTTATTATTATATCTTTATATAATAATATATATGATGAGCATCTTCCGCAAATAAAAGATTTATTTTCAGAGTTTATCAGAAAAGATATAAACAGCATTATATTAGATTTATCCGATTGTCTATTTATAGAAAAAGAAATATGGGAATATTTTATAGAACTAAAAAGAGAGTTATCGCATAAAAAAGGCGATTTAGTTTTAGCAAACATGTATGGTGTTGTAAAAAATGATTATAATGTTATGGAATTATCCAATTATTTAGAGTCTTTTAACAATATCAATAATGCTTTTTATAATTTTGGAATATTAAATGATATTAAATCAGCTTAATTTTATTTTTATACTTGAATTTTTCTCTCTATAGATATAATATATAATCATGAAAATCATTAAGAATTTTGTTTCACTTACACTTTTCTTTATAGTGTTTTTTATAATGTATTTTGGTATATATTTATTTAAAGTTATGGATACTAATAATATTTATCAAAACCTGAATATTGATTTAATAAAAAATTTAATGGAGCATTATTTTCTTGCTATTTTTATAGTATCAGGTATTTCCTCTATAATAATAATAGGAGCTTTAAATAAATTTACAGGAAGTTTATCTACTATTATAGTAATAGGTATTCTCGCTTTCTTTATGACATTATATCCGGCTTACACAGTAGCATTTAATAAAAACATAGATTATCTTAGAAATGAACTTAATGATAAAACTTCATTATTCATAGATGATACAGGAAGATATTTTACTAAAATTGATAATTATTTGATAAAAGTAGGATATAAACTGCTAGATAATACTTATAAAAATGTAATACTAATAGATCCTACATTAATGGGAAAATTATATATTGGGGACTATATATATATTACTGATAAAGAAATATCTTTACATGAAGTAAAAGAAATTAGCGGAACTTCAGAAGTAGAAAAGACATCAAGTATATTTAACAGAAATTCTATAGGAAATTATCTATCAAATTTTACAGCAGATATAATTTTCGGATTTGAAGTATTCCCAATAATAGTAGCATTACAAAAAATAATTACTTTAACAGAAATGCCCATTTATGCTATAGGATTATTATTTATTAATTTATGGATTATGCTATTTGCATTTTATATGTTGGGACTATCTTTACATTCCAGACAGTATGTTTATCATAATATACTTAATGCTTTTATATTATATGGTATAATAAAAATAATATTTGCTATATCTATAGAACAGCATAACTTATTAGAAGTAATAATAAGAAATTTAAATTATTGGACTATGAATTTATATATATTTATAGCATCATTAATAACAATAATAATATCATTAGCTTTGAAAAAAATTCTTAATAACGATAAAAAAGCAGCTAATAATTTAGAAACGGATAAAGAATACTAAAATGAATCGAATTATCAATGATTTTTGCAAACTCCCTATAAAAAAAGATAGCATAATAACAATAGGAAAATTTGACAGTGTACATAGAGGTCATCAAAAGCTCATCAAATACACGGTCGAATACGCTAGTAAAAATAATCTAATATCAATAGCAATAGTTATCAAAAAGAAAAATGTATCAATATATAATACAGACGATAATAATGCCTTAATAAAAGCTATGGGGATTAATTATATAATTGTTATTGACTTTTTACCAGAATTTTATACAATGGAAGCTAAAGAGTTCTTTGACAAACTCATAGAGTATTATCGTATGAAGCATATCGCTGTAGGAGCTGATTTTGCATTTGGTAAAGATAGAATGGGAGATTCAGCTTTTTTAAAGAAATATTCTAAAGAATGCGGTATAGGAGTAAGTTTTATAAATTTTCTAAATTATAAAAAAAATAAAATATCAAGCTCTAATATCCGGGAAGCTCTTTCAAACGGCGATGTAGTTAGTGTAAATAAAATGCTAGGAAGAGAATATTCTATGAGCGGATTGGTAGTTCATGGAAATGCTTTAGGAAGAAAAATAGGCTACCCTACTGCTAATTTAGAAATACCTAAAAATATTTTTATACCTAAAATGGGTGTATACAGTTCCACTGTAAGAATAGGTAATTCTGATACTGTATATAAAGCTCTTACTTTTATAGGTATTAGCAATATTAATAAAGAACTAAGAGTAGAAAGCCATATATTAGATTTCTCTAAAATGATATACGGTAAAAAAATAACTGTTGTATTACTTAAATATATCAGAGATAATATTAAAGTAAACTCTATAAATGAAGTTAAAAAATTATTAGAAAATGATGAAAAAAAGATAAGAAAATATTTCAAAAGGAGAACAAAACAATGTCTATCACAGCAGACGAAAAAGCAAAAATAATAAAAGAATTCGGTAAGAATGAAAAGGATACAGGCTCTACAGAAGTACAAGTAGCACTTTTAACTAATCGTATAACTTATTTAAAAGGTCATTTCCAAACTCATACTAAAGATAATCATTCAAGAATGGGACTTCTTAAAATGGTTGCCAAAAGAAGAAAACTTCTTAACTATTTGAGAAAAACTGATATAGAAGCTTATAAAAATCTTATACAAAGATTAAAATTAAGAAAATAAATTTGCTCAATCAAATTTACTTATTTTAATACCCTCTCGGTGATTTGTACTTAATATAAGGAGTAGAATATGGTAACAGTCAAAAGTGTGTTTTGTGGAGAGGAGTTAATTTTAGAAACCGGACTTTTAGCTAAGCAGGCTCATGGTTCTGTAACTTTGAGGCTTGGAAATACAACCATATTAGCAACTGTTGTAGCAGCTAAAGAACCTAATTTAGAATCTGACTTTTTCCCTTTAACAGTAAATTATAATGAAAAATATTATGCAGGCGGTAAAATTCCCGGTGGTTTCTTCAAAAGAGAAGCAAAACCTAGAGATAAAGAAATACTTATATCCCGCATCATAGACAGACCTTTAAGACCTCTTTTTCCTGATGGCTTTAGAAATGAAGTTCAAATAATACCTACAGTGCTTTCGGTAGATACTGATATGCCTACAGATGCTCTAGCTTTAATAGCTTCATCTGCAGCACTTACCATTTCTTGGATACCATTCGGAGGTCCTGTTGCAGCTGTAAGAATAGGGTATAAAAACGGAGAATATATTATCAATCCTAAAAATAGCGAACTTGCCTCAAGCGAATTAGACATCATTGTAGCTGGAAGTAAAGATGCTATTTTAATGATTGAGGGAGAAGCAAAAGAAGTTTCTGAAGAAGTATTTATCGGAGCAATAGAATTAGCACATAAAGAAATGCAGAAATATATTGATATGCAAAATGAAATGGCTTCTCTTTGCGGAACACAAAAAATAGAACAGGAATTATTTGAATTTGATGCTGATTTGGTTAAAACAGTTACTGAATACGGAAGAGCAAAAATAGAAGCGGCTAATTATAATCCTGACAAAACTAAAAGAAATGAAAGTATGGATAATGCTTTTGACGAAATAGAAGAATATATAAAAACTACAACTGAAGATGAAAAATTAATATCTCAGGTTAAAGGTATATGCCATTCTATAGAAGAGGAAATAGTAAGAGAGGCTATAGTAGAAAAATCTATGCGTCCTGATGGAAGAGAATTAGATGAAATAAGACCAATAAGCACTATGATTAATTTAATACCTAGAGTGCATGGTTCTGCTCTTTTCACTAGAGGACAAACTCAATGTTTATCTATAGTTACATTAGGAAGTGAGAAAGATGCTCAGTTAATGGACGATATATACGGCAAAGAAAATAAAACTTTCATGCTTCATTATAATTTCCCTCCATTTTCTGTAGGAGAAGTTGGAAGATACGGTGCTCCGGGAAGAAGAGAAATAGGACATGGAAATTTAGCTGAAAGATCTTTCAATGCTGTACTTCCTACTAAAGACAAATTCCCATATACAGTAAGAGTGGTTGCTGAAATATTAGAAAGTAACGGTTCTTCTTCTATGGCCACAATATGTGCTTCTACTATGTCATTACTTTCAGCCGGTGTTCCTCTTAATGCCAGCGTTGCAGGTATTGCTATGGGACTTGCTACATACAAAGACGGCTATAAAATACTCACAGATATACAAGGTGTAGAAGATCATTTGGGTGATATGGACTTTAAAGTGGCAGGAACTCGTAAAGGTATAACTGCTTTCCAATTAGATATTAAACTTACAGGTATTTCAACTCAAATATTAAAAGAAGCATTAGAACAGGCTAAAAAAGCAAGATACTTTATACTTGATAAAATAGATGCCACTATAACTAGTGCCGGAGAAATTTCTGATTTTGCTCCTAAATACAAAACTATGAATGTTAATCCTGAAAAAATAAGGGTATTAATAGGACCTGGAGGAAAAAATATAAAAGCTATAATAGAGGAAACAGGAAGCGATGTAGAGATACAGGACAGCGGTGTAGTTAACATATTTGCTCCTGATACTCCTACTTTAGATAAAACTATAAAACTTATAAACGCTTATGTTAAAGATCCTGAAGTTGGCGAAGTTTATGACGGAATAGTTAAAGACATCAAAGATTTCGGTGCTTTTATTGAGATACTTCCGGGGGTAGAAGGACTTTGTCATATATCTGAGCTTGCTTATAAACATGTTATGAATGTGGAAGAGGTTCTAAAAATAGGCGATGAAGTGAAAGTAAAAATATTAGATGTTAAGGGCTGCAAATATTCTTTAAGCAGAAAAGCATTGCTTGAAAAACCTGCTGACTATGTTGAAGAAGAACATACAAAAAAAGAAAAAAAACATGGTAAAAAAAGATTCTAATTAAAAAAATTAAATGATTTTGATAATAAAAGGCTGTTATAAAAATATAATAGCCTTTTTTATTTAACAAAAAATATTTTAACTTTAATCTCTAATAATTAATATAATTTAATACTTATTAAAATATTTACTAAAAATATATTGTATGATATTATTTAAACAATTAATATTAAGGATAGTATTATGAAAAATAAAATCATTCTCATTGTGATGATAACAGTAATAACTTTATATGCGGCAAATAATGAAAGCAATAATGATAAAGTAAAAGACATTATCATGAATAATATAGAAACAGATAATACATTGATAGAGCCTAACAAAGAAGCTGATGAATATACTGAAGAAATAAAAGAAGAAACAAGAGATAGTACATTTAATGAAAGTAATAATGAAAAATTAAAAAATACATCAATGACAAATGAAATAATAATGCCTAGCGAAGAATTATTAAAACTATTAGAAAAAAATAAAAATAAAACAGGCGCAGCTGAAATGATTGACTTAATAAATGATGGAGGTATAAATGCTCAGTCAAAAGATGAAATTCTCATAGGTGATATTACACATTATACTAATACAACACCTTTAATGATAGCTTCATCATATAATCATTATGATATAGCAAAAGCTTTGATTGATAATGGGGCTTTAGTTAATTTAAGAGCAGACGATGGATTTAATGCTTTAATGGAAGCTGTAAGAACTGATAATATAGATATGGCAAAATTACTAATAGAACATAATTCTGATTTAAATATAAAAAATAAAGACGGCAAAAATATGATTATGATTGCATGCGAAAACGGCAATGAAGAAATGTTTAATTTATTAGTAGAAAATAATGCAGATATAAATGAAAAATCATCTTGGGGAGCATCTGCCCTTATTTATGCTTCTGAAAAAGGCAATATTAATATAATGAAATATTTAATAGATGCTGGAATAGATGTTAATGGAAAAGCCGATGATAATGGGGATACTCCATTAATTTGGGCTGTTGCAGGACAAAATCCTTATGAAGCTTCAAAACTTTTAATAGAAAATGGTGCCGATGTGAATGCTACAAATAACAGCGGAACTGCTCCTGCTACCATACTTGCCGGATCTGTTCCTGAAGTAGTAAAACTTTTAAAAGATAATGGTGCTGATTTAGATACAAAATTTGCAGATGATGACACTCCTATAGTAATTGCTGCAAGCGTTGGTAATTTAGAAATAGTTAAGGCATTAGTTGAGAATGGTGCTGATGTGAATTATTATCCTAATGATATGAACTACACTGCAATATATCATGCTATAGATCAAGGCTGTTATGAAGTTGCTGAATATTTATTTAAAAACGGAGTAGATTTAAATATAGAATTAAAACCTTCTGATGTTTACGGAGGTGCTATAAAAGAAAGTTATAATCTTTTGGAATATGCTGAAGCTATGCAGGATAAAAAAATGATTGACATAGTAAGCAAATATTATAAAAAGAAAAAATAATTATAATTTTAATATAATCACAAATACTTTAAGGAAGTTAATTTATGAAAACAAATATCAATATTGAAGAATGCATTAATGATGCAAAAAATATGTACGGTAAAGGTTTCGGATGTTCAGAAGCTATAATATATGCTTTAAATAAGCATTTTGAACTTAATTTAAGCGATGATGCTATAGCTATGAGTTCATCATTTTTAAGAGGAGTTGGAGGAAGCGGATGCTTATGCGGTGCGGTTGCAGCTAGTTCTATGTGTTTAGGTTTTTTGTTTGGGAGAAGAGAGCCTAATCAGAAAGTAGATAATTGTCTTAGATTAAGTAATGAATTTCATGACAGTTTCAAAAAAGAATTCAAATCAACCTGCTGCAGAGTGATAACAAAAGGAATGGAGCAAAACTCAGAAGAAAGAAAAAAATCCTGCAAAGATGTTGTTGCTTTCACTACAGAAACTACAGCAAAAATGATAATGAGAGAATTAAATAAAAATTAAAAAATATTATAAAACAAAGGCATTATAAAACATACTATAAAAGCTATGATTCCATAAACATATACATAATGGCTTCTATTGCTTGTTAATATAATGTCTTTTATATTTTTTATACTGTCTAATTTTTTTAATGATTTTATATTATCAAAAATTATCAAAATAAAATGAATAAGCATTATTATATTTGTAAAAAGCAAAGTTAATTTATTTGGACTTGTTCCATATTCTTTTATTCTATATATTGTAGAAATTAAAATTATTATATTAAAAATAAATGCTATTACAGGAAATATAATATAAACTATCTTTGTAAATATGCTTGCTTTATAATCAATACGCACAAAAAATAAATTAACTGTCCCTATAGCAAGAGCTACATTATAAATTATAAAATTGATTCTAATATCATAAGGACTGCTGTATGGTGTTATTGGCACTATTATAGAAAATAAATGCTTAACGATATTATATAAACTTATATACATTATTATTCTTGAAAAGTATATTGATATATTTTTTACATCTTTTTTATAAATAAAATAAATTATAAAAGGAGTAAAAGCAAATATATAAAATACAGATAATATAAAAACATTAAATACAATAAGAGTATTATCAAATATATTAATAATAATACCTTTCAATAAGTTAATTACTACTGCAAAAAACATCATAAACATCACAGAAATAATTGCCGGTATAATAGAAGTTAATATCATAATATTGGCACTGAAAGTAAATGCCTGATTAATATCCTTATAATTTTTATATTCATTGAATGATAAAGCAAACATTATAAAAAATATAATATCTAAAAATAAGTTTTTATTTAAAATCGTATGAACAAAGAAAATAAATTTTTTATCTATATCTATAATATCTTTAAATGTAAACTCTGATGAAGGTATAAAAACACTAAGAATGCCTACAAATAAAAATATTAAAAAAGTTATAACCGTATTTTTTTTATTATTCAAATTAAATAATAAGCTAAAACAAAATAAATAAAAAATCTTAAAAACAAAAAAATAAGATGTTATTTGAGTTATTTTATAATTATCAATATCCATGCCTTTGAAAAATAAAAAATACATAGTAAAAGGCATAATAGAAATTAATGCCGGTATTATAATATTTTTTCGTGATGATATTTTTAACTTTAAATTATTCATAATTGTTTTTTTATTGCTATTTATTTTTTATAGATTATCTATCCAAATAAATAAAAAATCAACTAATACAATTACTATAAAATACTGATTTAGAGTATAGGCGATGTAGTATTATTTAATTATTATATTAATATAAAATATATAAACTTATTAATATAATCAATATAGTAAATGAATAAATAATACTCATATAAAATGCATAATGCTTAACAATAATGCAATAAATACTATAATATTAAAATTCTGGAGGTGTTACGGCAAAAATTATAACACTCTCTTCATCATACAAGTTTTTCCATTTGTGAGGTGCTAATGCTGGTATATATATAGAATCGCCTGGATACATAATAGCCGATTGATCATATATTGTAATTTCTGCTTTTCCGCTTAATAAAAATGCTACCTCCTCTCCTTTATGCGGCATAGGTTCAATAGAAGATTCTAATCCCTTTTCATTTAATATCATTCTTATGAATTCTATATTGCTGCTGCCTTCAGGTGATAGTAATTCATAAGTAACTTCTCTAGTAGCCATTACTTTTCTGTCTTTTTCTTTTAAAATATTTATCTTGCTTTGCTTTTCATCATCTTCTATAAAAAATTGGAATATAGGCACTCCTAACTCTTTAGCTATTGATTTTATAGTATTTAAAGAAGGGTTTGCATTTCCCTTTTCTATCTGACTTAACATAGATGATGATATTCCGCATTTTTTTGCTAAATCTTTTAATAAAATTCCTTTTTTTGTTCTTATATCTTTTATTTTTATACCAATATCTATTTCTTTACACATATCTATTTCTTTTATAAAATTATAATAATATTTGCATTATTATATATTTTTTCTATTGTTTTTCAATACTAATAAAATATTATATAAATATTTATTAAATAATATTAAATTTTAAAAAAATAATTAAATTTTATTAAATTTTTTATTGACTTTCTAGAAAAAATTTACTATCCTAAAATTATAGTGCTAAGCAACAACAATAATAGTATTTAATTATTATAATTACTCACTTTATTTATAGGATAATATTATATTTTTTACTATTAATGTGATTTTCTTAGCATTAAAAACTATATAAATACTAGGAGGTACTTTATGGGTTCAATGTTTGTTATATTTGCTATAGCATTATCAATTTTAGTTTTGATAACACTGACTATATTTGTGAAACTGCATCCATTTTTTGCTTTGTCAATAAGTGCATTTTTTTTCGGCATAATATCAGGTCATTCTATGTTATCAATAATTGATGCCTATTCAAGCGGTTTAGGAGGAACTATATCCGGTATAGGAATAGTAATTGCAATAGGGACCGTTATGGGAGCTTTATTAGAAAAAAGCGGTGCTGCTGAAACAATGGCAGAAACTATATTAAAGATAACAGGAAAGAAGAATGCTGATATAGGTTTGGCAGTAACAGGATATTTTGTATCAATACCTGTATTTTGTGATTCAGCTTTTGTATTACTATCTCCATTAGCAAAAAGAATCAGAAGGATACAGGAGGCAGTATGACTACAATGGCAGTAGCTTTGGCTATGGGACTTCATGCAACTCATATGCTTGTACCGCCTACACCGGGGCCATTGGCTGTTGCCGGTATATTAAAAGCTAATTTAGGTTTAGTTATATTGCTTGGTATGTTAGTATCTATACCTGTAACTATAATAGGAGTATTAGCAGGAAGATATTTCGGTAAAAAATATTATTATTTACCAAATAATATAGATAATAGTATATCAGAAAATACAGATAAAAAGAAACTTCCTTCACCTATTATGAGTTTTTCCCCTATAATAGTACCTATAATTTTAATGCTTCTTAGAACAGTTGCCGTTTTAGAATCAGCACCTTTAGGAAAAGGAGTATTATATAATACTTTGGATATACTAGGACAAACTATAATTGCATTATTCATAGGATTAATAATATCATTTTTTACTTACAGATCTGTAAATAAAAATGATAAAGAAGTATGGACATTTGACGGTATATTCGGAGAGGCTTTAAAAACAGCAGGACAAATAGTTTTAATAGTAGGAGCAGGAGGAGCTTTTGCTACAGTATTGAAATTATCTAATCTTCAGGATATAGTTACAAGTATGTTTTCTGGTATATCTGTGGGCATAATAGTTCCTTTTATAATAGGTGCTATATTTAGAACAGCAATAGGTTCCGGTACAGTTGGAATGATAACAGCTGCTTCTATGCTTCTTCCTTTGGTAGATGTATTAGGATTCAATTCCCCTATGGGATTAGTAATAGCTATGCTTGCATGTGCTGCTGGAGGATTTATGGTATTTCATGGAAATGATGATTTCTTCTGGGTTGTTACTTCTACATCAGAAATGAAACCGGAAGTGGCATATAAAGTATTTCCTATAATAAGTATACTGCAAGCATTAACAGCATTAATATGTGTATTTATATTAAAACTAATATTTTTAAGAGGTTAAAACATGAAAGACTTTACAAATAATATTATAGTAAGTAAATTATCAAAATTAGAAGAAATTGCATGGATTAATAAAAAAGAAATTAGTTTTTCTGAGTATGAAAAGAATTTACCAATATCCGATAAGCAATTGGATGAGGCAGAAGAACGTTTAAAAAGATTTGCTCCTTTCATAATGAAGGCTTTTCCTGAAACTGTAAAATCTAATGGAATAATAGAATCCCCTTTAGAGCCTATATTTAAAATGCAAAGCAAATTAGAAGAAAAATATAATACAAAAATACCCGGAAAACTATATCTAAAACTAGACAGTCATCTTCCTGTTGCAGGTTCTATTAAAGCTAGAGGCGGTGTTTATGAGGTATTAAAACATGCTGAAGATTTGGCAATAGATGCAGGAATGCTAAATATTAATGATGATTATTCTATATTAGCAGATGAGAAGTTTAAAAAATTTTTTTCGCAATATAAAATTCAAGTCGGATCTACAGGAAATTTAGGACTTAGTATAGGAATAACAAGTGCTGCTTTAGGTTTTGAAGTAATAGTGCATATGTCTGCTGATGCAAAACAATGGAAAAAAGATATGCTAAGATCTAAAGGTGTAACTGTAATTGAATATGCTGATGATTACGGTAAAGCCGTAGAAGAAGGAAGAAAAAATTCTGATGCTGATCCGAAAAGTTATTTTATAGATGATGAAAAATCTATAGATTTATTTTTAGGTTATACAGTGGCAGCTAGAAGATTAAAAAAACAGCTTGAAGAAAAAGGTATGGATATAAATGAAAAAAATCCTTTAATAGTATATATACCTTGCGGAGTAGGAGGAGCTCCGGGAGGTGTTGCTTACGGATTAAAAAGAATATACAAAGATAATGTTTATATATTCTTTATAGAGCCTACTTTAGCACCTTGTATGTTATTAGGTTTAGAAACTTCTATGCATGAAAACATAAGCGTAAAAGATATAGGTATAAATGGTATTACTCATGCGGACGGACTTGCTGTAGCAAGAGCATCAGGACTAGTAAGCAGAATCATGGAGCCTATATTAAGCGGAGAGTTTACTATAGCTGACTACAGATTATATGATTATTTGAGATGTTTAAATGAATCTGAAAATATTCAAATTGAGCCTTCTGCTTGTGCATCTTTTCAAGGACCTGTAGAATTACTTAAATGTGAGGAAAGCAAAAAGTATATAGATGAAAAAATAGGTAAAAATATAGAAAATGCCTATCATATTTGCTGGTCTACAGGAGGAAGTATGGTTCCTAAAGAGGATATGGATAATTTCCTAAAAACATATCTTAAATAAAAGAATATAATAAAAAAATAAAGTATGTATAAAAGCCTGAATCTAATATAAAGACTTTTGTACATACTTTCTTTAATAATATAACTATGATACTTAATGATTATTGATAATTTGTTAATTAATAAAAAAGCCAATAGCTTAAAATTAATTAAACTATTGGCAAATTAAAGGAATTTTACTTTATCAATTATTTGCTTAATCTAGCTCTTAATTCTTCTAATTGTTTTTTAAGTCTAGCTGGAAGTCTATTTCCGAATTTATTGAAATGAGCTTCTATTTGATTAGCCTGATCTTTCCAAGCTTCAACATCTACTCTCATAAGTTCTTTGAAATCAGCTTCAGGTACATCTAAACCTTTAAGATCTAAATCGCCTTCTTTAGGCATTTTACCAATAGGAGTGTCAATAGCATCAATTTTGCCTTCAACTCTTTCACACATCCATTTTAATACTCTTGAGTTATCACCAAATCCAGGCCATAACCATTTTCCGTCAGCATCTTTTCTAAACCAGTTTACATAGAAGATTTTAGGAGCTTTATTACCTAATTTATCTCCCATTTCAAGCCAGTGATTCATATAATCACCCATGTTATATCCAGCAAATGGAAGCATAGCAAACGGATCGAATCTTAAAGCACCAACTGAACCAATATTAGCTGCAGTAGTTTCACTAGCCTGACTAGCACCCATAAATACACCATGATCCCAGTTATAAGATTCATGTACTAAAGGCATAACAGAAGCTCTTCTTCCGCCGAAGATAAATATATCTATAGGTACACCTTTAGGATCTTCCCAATCTTTACAAATAACAGGACATTGTCTAGCAGGAGCAGTAAATCTAGCATTAGGGTGAGCACCTTTTTCTCCGCTTTCTGGAGTCCAATCATTACCTTTCCAATCTATACCATGTTTAGGAGCAGGTCCCATACCTTCCCACCATACATCGCCGTCATCTGTTTCTACACAGTTAGTAAATATTGTATTTTCTTTGATAGATTCCATAGCCATAGGGTTAGAATCATAAGAAGTACCAGGAGCTACTCCGAAGAAACCAGCTTCTGGATTGATAGCGTAAAGTCTGCCGTCTTCCGGATTAATTTTCATCCAAGCAATATCATCACCTACAGTTTCACATTTCCAACCTGGGATTGTAGGCTGCAACATTGCAAGGTTAGTTTTACCGCAAGCACTTGGGAATGCAGCAGCGATATGGAATCTTTTGCCTTCTGGATTAGTTAAACGCAAGATAAGCATGTGTTCTGCCATCCAGCCTTCTCTTCTAGCCATAGCAGAAGCAATACGAAGAGCGAAACATTTTTTACCAAGCAAAGCGTTTCCGCCGTAACCAGAACCATAAGACCAGATTAAGTTTTCATCTGGGAAGTGAGAAATATATTTTTTCTCTATTGGAGCACAAGGCCATTTAGTATCTTTTTGACCGTCAGCAAGAGGAGCACCTACAGAGTGTAAGCAAGGTATAAACTCTCCGTCAGAGCCCAATACTTCTAATACTTTAGTACCTACTCTAGTCATTATATGCATGTTACAAACAACATAAGGGCTGTCAGTAATTTCTACACCTATTTTAGCAATAGGAGAACCTACAGGACCCATAGAGAAAGGAATTACATACATAGTTCTGTTTTTCATGCAGCCTTTGTATAATTCTTTCATAGTGCCTTTTAATTCATCTGGAGCCATCCAGTGATTAGTAGGACCTGCATCTTCTTTATCTGGATAACTGATAAAAGTTCTATCTTCAACGCGTGCTACATCAGAAGGATCGCTTCTGAAAGAGTGACTGTGAGGTCTTTTAGTTAAAGGTTTTGCTAAACCTAATTCTACTAAGCCATTCATACAATTATCATATTCTTCTTTACTTCCATCACATACATATATATCTTTTGGCTGACACATATCTGCTGTTTCTTTAATCCAAGCTTTTAGCTTCTCATGTTTTAAATCTTCAACCTTCATGAATAATTACTCCTTATTAAAATTTGTTGCAAGTATTATACAATAAAATAAATTTTTAGTAAATAATTTTTGTGAATTTATTCTTTCTTATAAATATAAGAAAATATCTCTTTTTATCATCAAAAAAAAACACAAAAAATTAATTTTATATTAACTGTAATATATATAACAATTATAAAGTGAATAAAGATTTATACTTACAAATATAGAAAATAGAAAAGGAAAATAATTTAAGTATAGGACAATATGCTAAAAAAATATTACTAGAAAAAATAGAAAGCACAAAATAAAAAATACAGCCGATGCCATAAAAATGATGTCGGCTTTTTTAATGTCCAAAAAAACAATAAACTAACTATAGTATAAATCTTTTTTAATTAATTGATTTTATAATGTAGTTATGACATAAAATATTACATAGAAAAAATTAAAGTTTTAATTTAAGACAAAAATATAAATATCTATTTTCTTAATTCCATTTTTATATCATTTAAAATATTTCTTATATTCCTTAATTCATACGCTATACTATTTAAAGAACTTGAATCCTTGCCGCTGAACTCTGAATAAAGTTTCGGCATAATATTATAACTAAAAATAGTCAATGCAATTCCAATAAATAAACCTACAAAAAATTTTTTCATAAATTAAAATCCTATTTTATTTTAATTACTCTATATAAGCATTCCTAAAATCATATATAGAAAAAATATCATATTTTACACCATGAAGTTTTTTGCTCTGCATAATAGTAGCCTTATCATAATATATAGGTATTATAGCCATATCCTCTTCTATAAGTATACGCTCTGCATCATAAGCAGCTTTTATTCTTATATCTTCATTAGCATTTGTCATAGCAATATCAACTAAATAATCATAAACTGCATTCGTATATCCGCCGTCATTACCAAGTCCGTCAAGCTGAAAAAGTCTTAAATAACCAGCTGCCTGATTATAAGCAACACTAGTTCCTGCCTTAATCATCTGGAAACTTCCATCTTTTATTGACTGCAAATATGATGTAGGCTCTTCATATCTTAATTTTAAATCTATACCTAAATTATTTTTATACATGTTTTGAATAGCTTCTGCAACAAATAAAGATGAAGGATTAGTAGTTGTGATTAATTCTATAATAGGGAATTTTTTTATATCACTATATCCTGCATCTGTAAGAAGTTTTTTAGCCTCTTCAATATTTTTCTGATAATCGCTTTCTTTTAGAGAAATATATTCTGGAGCATGCTCTCTGAAATCATTAGTACCTATTTTTACATTGATAGGAACAAATCCATCAGCAGCAACTCTCCCTCCGCCTAAAACATTATTTACTATATAATTTCTGTCTATTCCAAGTGCTAATGCCTTTCTAACCAAAGGATTAGTAAACGGCTTTCTTTTCAAGTTTACCATATAGTATGCAATAGATGTTATATCTGCTTCTCTTCCTATACCCTGCTCTATTAAAGAAGCCCTCTCATTCTCAGGTGCTTCAGGATAAAACATTATACTGTCTCCGTAAATTGCCGCAACTGCAGTGTTCACATCTTCTAAAAACTCAAAAGTTATTTTTTCAGCCTTTACATTATCTTTATCCCAATAATAAGGATTTTTCTCCATTACTATTTTTACAGCCTCATCATATTCTGTCATTATATAAGGTCCGTTTCCAATGTAATGATCTTTAGTTAAAGCCCAATCCTCTCCGTAAGTTTCTATAATATCACTTCTCACAGGTGAGGCAATATCGCTAGCCATAGCCTCCTCAAAATAAGGAAGCGGTATATCAAGCTCAATTTTTAATGTATAATCATCTAAAGCATAAACTCCAAGTTCTTCTAAACTCTTTTCTCCTTTCATTATACTCTGAGCATTCTTTATTATATCAAAGCCCAAAGAAAAAGGAGAAGCTACTTTTGGGTCTATCAATCTTCTTAAACTATATACAAAATCATTAGCCGTTAAATCTTTTCCGTCTGACCATTTAGCATTTTTTCTTAAATGAAATATATAAACCGTATTGTTACTCATAGCCTCCCAGCTTTCAGCGAGTGCAGGAATTATTGTACCGTCTTCATCTCTTTGAGTTAATGTTTCAAAAGTATGTGTTATGTAAACAGCTGTATTTATACCCTTAGCAAATGCTGGGTCCAAACTGCTAGGCATTCCTCCAACTGATACAACTATACCATCACTAGATAATTTACTACTAGAACATGATAATAAAAATATATTTATCAATAGAACTATTATAAAAACATATCTCTTCATAATTTATTCTCTTTTATTTTAATTATTATATTTATCAATTTTAATATGATAACCAAATATATAATTATGTCAACTATATTATGTTAATATAAATCCGCACGGTAAATAAATTAAAAAATATAAATATATTATTTTTCTTATTTAGTACATAAACTAATAAAAATAAATCGTGCGTAAAAAATTTTCCCAGCTTAATAAAAACTTGGGTGGGAGCTATAATTTCTAATTAAGATTAAAAAAATAATAAAAATTGTATTATACAAACGAGGCTATAAAATATAATGGGCGGGGTATGTATATAAAATTTATTATTTAATTATTACTACTAATAAAAATTGTTAGCTAAAAAATGTATAGTAAATGGATTTACTATACGCTCACAATTTTTATATTTAGTTTTCTAGTATTTAAAAATTATTATTTAATTATATCAACAATATATTTAGGATCAACATAATCGCATAACCACACTTTATTTTCAGACAAATAAAATTTAATACCATTTTCATACATTTGATTAGAATCAATTTTTATTATCGCAGGCTTTCCATGACGCTCACCTACTTTTTTAGCAGTTTCTTCAATAATAGATAAATGCACATAAAGTCTGCCCATTTTCTTTATACCTTCAAGTTTTATACTGTCTATATTATCAACAGAAGTCCCATGAAACAATATTTCTGGCGGTTCTCTTTCTTCAAATTCTAAATCTACATTTATACTATGTCCCTGATTTGCCCTTATTAAAGTATGATCTTCATTAAAACTGAATCTTTTTTTATCATTGTATAATACTACTCTTTCAAGTATTTCTTTTATATTTCTTCCTGTAGCTTTTATTTTTTCTATTAATTGATAAGCATTAGCCCAACCATCTTTTGATAATGTGAGTCCTATATTTTCAGGTTTATGCCTTAATACCAAACTAACAAATTTACTTATTTTAATTTCTTCTTTGGTTAATTTATCATTTTTCATTTTTATTTCTCCGCTAAAACAATAATATTATTTATTAATTATGTCAACTATATTATGTTAATATTAATATTTAATGAATATTTATTCAGCCCGCCCACCCGCCCCTTAATCTCTTGGAAAAAAATTATTTTATATGATGTTAATAATAAATAAAAAAATGTTTACCGTGCGGTGATAATACAATAAATTTAAAAAAATCTTGGGTGGGCAGCTAAAAATTCTAATTAGATAAAAAAGAAAATAGAAATGACAATTACAAATAAAAGTTATAAGCCTAGAGGGTGGGAAAATGTAATTAATTTTTTTAAACTTTAATTACATACCCCACCCTTTATGCTTTACCGCTGTATTTTGAATTTTAGTATTAATTATATTTAAAGCCAAATTAGAATACTTAACACCCGCCCAAGTGTTATTTAAATTCAAAAACTGCTTAACGCACGGTAAATAAAATTTATGATATAATAAAATTTGAATTAAAAATAAATTTATATTTTTGTCTTCATTCTGCGTGCGGTGATAATACAATAAATTTAAAAAAATCTTGGGTGGGCAGCTAAAAATTCTAATTAGATAAAAAATAAAAGAAAAATGATAATTATAAATTAAAGCCATAAGCCTAAAGGGTGGGAAAATGTAATTAATTTTTTTAAACTTTAATTACATACCCCGCCCTTTATGCTTTACCGCTGCATTTTGAATTTTAGTATTAATTATATTTAAAGCCAAATTAGAATACTTAACACCCGCCCAAGTGTTATTTAAATTCAAAACATATTATCTCCAAGACCATATTTAGATGTAATACCTGTAAGTCTTTCTTCACTTGTTAATGAAGAACTAGAATATGCTATTTCTCTGTAAATATTATAATTTCCGCCTGTTTTAGTATTTAGCCAGTTCATAAATATAGATGCAGAAGAATAACTTATTACTCCTAATTGATTTATTAATTCATCGTATTTGGAATTATTTTCATTAACTGAAGCATAAACTGTATTAGAAATATTTTCTTTTATACTATTTTCCAAATCTTTATAATTTTTTCTTAAATCTGATATCTCTTTAAAATTCTTGAGATTCTGTTCAAGCATTATACTGTTATAATTAGCATTATTTTTTTCTATTTTTTCATCTATAGTTTCAGTAATACTATTGGATAATTCTTCTTTGAGATTATTTAAATTTTCTTTTTCTTCTTCTAGGAATTTAGTTTGTTCTTCTCTGACTTCCTCAAATCTAGTGTTTAATACATCTATTTCTTTTTTATTATCTTCTGTTTTACTTTCTAATTGATTTATCAATTCATCATATTTGGAATTATTTACTAAGATAGAATCTTCTAAATCTTTCTGTACTTTTTTCAAGCCGGATAGTTCTTTAAAATTCTTGAGATTCTGTTCAAGCATTATGCTATTATAATTAGCATTATTTTTTTCTATTTTTTTATATTAAAAAATCGAGCGTCTAGCAAATTCATTTGCTAGAGCCTTAAAGCGAGATTTTTTAATTTTAATGAAGCAATTTTTTATTAATAATCAATAAAAAATAGTTAGCGTTTCAAGATGAGTATTAAAAAATCGAGCGTCTAGCAAATTCATTTGCTAGAGCCTTAAAGCGAGATTTTTTAATTTTTAATGAAGCAATTTTTATTAATAATCAATAAAAAATAGTTAGCGTTTCAAGATGAATGTATTAAAAAATCGAGCGTCTAGCAAATTCATTTGCTAGAGCCTTAAAGCGAGATTTTTTAATTTTTAATGAAGCTTACATCGGCACCATTTTTTAATAAAAATTCAACCATTTCATAATTTGTATCTCTAGCAGTATACATTAATGCTGTAGCACCTGCTTTATCTCGAATATTGACATCAGTACCCTCTTTTATAAGTAATTTTGCTATATCATCATATCCGCATACAGAAGCATTTATTAAAGCTGTTCTATCATAAGAATCTAATGCATTACAGTTTGCACCTTGCTCTAAATATGATTGAACTTTTTTTATATTATTATCTTCTACAGCGGAAAATAACGATTCATCTAAAGTTTTAGAATACAAAAGAATATTAAACAAGAATAATATAAATATAATAGATACTTTTTTCATATATACCCCCTATACCAACATATGTTTATCGCATATAATTGTATTCTATATTTAAAATTATTTTCTGTCAATTATATAGTTTTTTGGTTTTATAAATTGCTATTAATAAAATTTTTAGTATAATTAAGCTATGAAAAAGATTAACATACTTAATGATTTGTTTGTACGATATCTAATTGGTATTGAGGGGGGATGAAGATATACTAGAAAATATTATTAATGCTGTATGATGCTGGTTTTGATTCTGTAAGAAATATTGAAATAATAAATATTTACAATTTAGCGGAAAATTAGAATTTAAGAGACTCTATTCCGCTGAAGGTGATGTTAAAGCAAAACCAAAGGCGGTAAAGAGATACTTATTGAAATACAGTTAGTTAGATACTTTTTGTGATTAAATTTTTTATGTATAAATAATAAAAGTTATAATTATAGGACTATAATATGAAAAAAATTATTATAAAAAACGGTACTGTAGTTAATGCTTCAGAAACTTATAAAGCTGATGTATTAATAGAAGATGAAAAAATTTCTAAAATAGGTGCTGATTTAAAATGCGATGATGCTGAGATTATTGACGCTTCAGGTAAATATGTTATGCCTGGAGGAATAGATGTTCATACTCATATGGATATAGATGTCGGCATAGGGAGAGCGGTTGATGATTTCTATACAGGAACTATTGCTGCTGCTTGCGGAGGTACTACTACTATAGTTGATCATATGGGGTTCGGACCTAAAGGCTGCGATGTATTTCATCAATTAAAATATTATCATACTCTTGCTGAGAATAAGGCTGTTATTGATTATAGTTTTCATGGAGTTTTACAGCATGTTGATGAAGATGTGCTTAAAGGTCTTGAAGTATTAGCTAAAGAAGAAGGTTTGCAAAGTACAAAACTTTATTTAACTTATAACTATAAAATAGAAGATGATAATGTTGTGCGTGTATTAAAGAAGATGAAAGAGATTAATGCTGTTTCTGCTTTTCATGCTGAAAATCATTATGTTATAGAGTATTTAAAAAAGAAATTTGTTGAAGAGGGTAAAACTTCTGCACATTATCACCCTATAAGCAGACCTTCAGAAGCAGAGGCAGAGGCAGTTAATAGAATCATACATTTATCTGTTATAGCTGGAAATGCCCCTGTATATATAGTGCATACTTCTGCTGGAAAGAGTGTTGATGAGATAGTTAATGCTAGGGCTTTGGGTCATAAAAATATTTTCTCTGAAACTTGCCCTCAATATTTGGTTTTGACAGATAAAGAGTACGACAGAGAAGACGGACTTAAATTTGTAATGTCTCCCCCTTTAAGAAAGAAAGAAGACAGTGAAAGATTATGGAAAGCTATTGCTCAAGGACATATTCAGGTTATAGCGACAGATCATTGTCCTTTTAATTATGAAACTGATAAAGTAAAAGGAAAAGATAATTTTACTAAATGCCCTAATGGAGCAGGCGGAGTTGAGGAGAGATACCCGCTAATGTTTTCTGAAGGTGTTATGAAAGGAAGAATAACAATTAATAAATTTGTTGAAACTTTATGCTATAATCCAGCTTTGATATACGGACTTTATCCAGAGAAAGGTGCTATTATACCAAATGCTGATGCTGACATTACTATAATAGATCCTAATAAAAAATCTATAATTACAAAATCAAATATGCATGGAGCATGCGATTATACCGCTTATGAAGGAATGGAACTTTTATGTTCTGTGGATACTGTTATATCAAGAGGAAAAATAGTATTCAAAGATAATGAGTTTTTAGGCAGTAAGGGAGACGGAAAATTTATAAAGAGAAAAACTTTAGATAATTATACCGACTTTAATAATCATTTTAAATTGGGTGATTATATAGATATTGATTGTAATTGATTATTTAAAAATATTTTTTAAAAAATTAAAAAACAACCTACTATAATTTTTCTAGCAGGTTGTTTTTTATTTATCTTACACTGTTTCTTTCTAAAAATTCATAATTAACATATATAACTTCTTTTACTTTTATATTATTAATTAAATCTATCAATGTATTTGCTGTGCATACTCCAGCATTAAAAGAATCGAATTTTATTGTTGAAAGTTCCGGCTCTATTATTTCATCGATATCATATCCTCCGAAAGATATTACAGATACATCATCTGGAATTTTTAACCCCATTTCTTTTAATACTTTATATACCCCCAATGCCTGTCTGTCAGTTGAACATACTATAGCATCAATATCTCTATTTTTTAATAATTTTTCAGCAGCTGTTTTTGCTTTCTCATAGGAAAAGTCTGCTACTTCTATTTTTATATTTTCTATGCTGTATTTTTTTAACCCATCTAATACCCCGTTTCTTCTTGTTATTCCCACAGCAATGTCATTCTCATCTACTGTTATAAATCCTATATTTTTATGATTTTTACTACCTATGTATTTTCCTATATCTATACCTGCATTATAATCATCATTAACTATGCTTATTACCTCACTGCATTCTTGTCCATAAATTACTATTGGTATATCTAATTTTTTTAATATGTTTTTATGTTCTTCAGTGATATATGTAGCACTCAATACTATACCATCAACATTTAATCTCTTCAATTTTTCTATATACTGCAGTTCTAATTTATGCTGATGATTTGTATTCATTATTATAGGCATATAATGTTTTTCTCTAAGTGTTTTCTCTATCCCTGTTAATACTCTTGCTCCAACTGTAGAGTCTAAAGCTGGTACTATTATTCCTATAATATGACTTTTTTTTGCTTTTAATCTTGCAAATGTATTTGGTTCATAATCATATTCAGATATTATTTCTTTAATTCTTTTTTTTGTTTCTTCTTTTAGATATCCGCCATTAAAGTATCTGGATATAGTAGTTTTTGTTACGCCGGCAATTTCAGCTATTTCTTTCATTGTAATTTTTTTATTTGTACCCATTTTTACTACCCTAATATTAGAATTATTTAAAAAATAATTTTATTTATAATTGTGCACACTAGCATATAAAGTAAACAGCTCACTTGTTTTGTGATGCTTTCGTCCCAATATGCGTACCGAATAAGTATACCTAGAGAAGTGTACCTACGGCATGTGTCAAAAAGCAAAACAGTGTATTTATCTATAAAAATAATAATTTTTAAATACCATAAAACCAAACATAAAAATTGTGAGCGTATAGCAAACAATTTTTATTAGCAGTAATAAAAAATAATAATTTATACAACATATAAAATATTGTTTTTATAATTAATAAATTACTACAATTTTATACATAATCTTGTTCAATACTTTTGAAATAAGTCTATTAATAAATTATATACTTTTTATATCAAAATACAAATTTATATAATTATTTTATAAAAATATATATAATACTTGACAAATATAAAGATATTGTTATAATATATAATGTAACCGGTTACATTATATAACAATTTCAATAGGATTTTTATTATGGCTATCAATTATAAAAAAACTGCTGAAGAAATTATTAGAGTAGTTGATAAAGATAATATTATTTCTGCAACTTTCTGTGCCACTAGATTAAGATTAATAGTAAAAACTAGGGATAGCATAAAGGATTCAGAAGTTCAGAAAATAGAAGGTGTTAAAGGTGTATTTTTCAATTCTGGTCAATATCAGATAATATTGGGTAGCGGAGTTGTAAATAAAGTTTATGCTGAAATTATTAATTTGGGTGTTACAGGTGCAGCAAAGCAAGATACAGAAGAAACTAAAAAAGTGGGAGAGAAAAATAATTTTAGAAAGTTTATTCGTATATTTGCTGATGTATTTGTACCAATAATGCCTGCTATGATTGCCACAGGTTTATTTTTAGGTTTTAAAGGTGCTTTAATTAATGACAGCTTTTTGGGACTATTTAATTTAAAAGTATCAAATATACCTGTTTCTGTTATGACATTAATGACTGTTCTTACAGAAACTACATTTGCATTTTTGCCTGCTTTGGTATGTTGGTCAACATTCAGAGTTTTTGGAGGCTCTCCTATATTAGGTATATTATTAGGGTTAATGCTTGTTTCTCCTGCTTTACCTAACGCTTATTTGGTAGCCAATCCTGACAGCGGAGTTAAGCCTATAATGTTATTCGGATTTATACCTATAGTGGGATATCAAGGAAGCGTACTTCCTGCACTTATTTCTGGTATTATAGGTGCTAAAATAGAATTGAATTTAAGAAAAGTAATACCAAATATAATAGACATACTAGCAACACCATTTTTAACATTACTTATAATGTTATTATTATCTTTAGCTGTGATAGGACCAATTTTCCATATAGTCGAACAATGGATATTGATAGCTATAAATTTTTCTTTATCGTTACCTTTTGGAATAGGAGGATTTATAATAGGGTTTGGAATAATATTTATAGTTGTAACAGGAGTACATCATATAATGAATTTGGTAGAAATATCATTGCTTGCTGCTACTTCTTTCAACCCTATTAATCCTCTTTTATCCGTTGCTAATTTAGCTGCAGGTGCTGCTTGTTTGGCTGTTACATTGAAAACTAGAAGAAAAAGTGTAAAAGCTATGGGATATGGTGCGGCATTATCGGCTTGGCTTGGCATAACAGAACCTGCCATATTTGGTATAAATATAAGATACGGAATAAAACCTATGGTTTGCGGTGCTATTGCTGCCGGTATAACAGGATTAATAGCAAGATTATTAAATTTACAGGCTACTGCTAATGGAGTTACAGGAATACCTGGTGTATTGCTTTATATTTATGATGGAAAGCAGTTAGCTGGTTATGCTGCGGTTGCTTTAATTACTGTGGTTTTATCTTTTACTATTACTTGGTTTTTTGGGGTTCCTGATGAGTATATGCAGGAAGATGATGAGTAAAATTAAAATAGACACTTACAAAATAATTCTACATAAATCCAATAAAATAATTTATTCACTTAATATCATGTATATATTTTGTATACATGATATTAAGTATTATTACATAAGGGAAATGAAATGAGGTTGGTTAGTAAAGTTTTTGAAGAAGCAATAAAACGAAAAGAAATTGAATATTTTAATGATAATAACAATAAATGGAGATTAAATTTTCATTTAATGCCTCCTGTAGGCTGGCTCAATGATCCAAATGCTTTATCATACTTTAAAGGAGAGTATCATATATTTTTTCAGTATTCTCCATTTGATGTTGGAGGCGGATTAAAATTTTGGGGACATTACATAAGTAAAGACTTAATAAATTATAAATATGTTGGAGCTGCTATATATCCTGATGAAAAATATGATTGTCATGGCGTGTATTCAGGTTCTGCCTTTATAGAAGATAATAAGTTATATGTTTATTATACAGGAAATGTAAAACTTTTAGGCAGTCATGATTACATAGAAAGCGGAAGAGAGGCTAATACTATGCTTACTGTCTCCGAAGATGGTATTAACTTCTCTGAAAAAGAATGTTTAATGGAAATGAAAGATTATCCTAAAGATATAACTAATCATATAAGAGATCCTAAAGTATGGAAAGAAGATGAATCTTATTATATGGTTCAAGGTGCCAGAAAATATGGTATAGACAGAAATAATGATATTGGAGAAGTATTAATATTTAAGTCTGAAGATAAAAGGAATTGGAAACATACAAACACAGTAAAGTCTGAATGTAGATTCGGATATATGTGGGAATGTCCTGACTTATTTAATTTAGAAGGACAAAATATTTTAATAACATGTCCTCAAGGTGTGAAACAAATTGAAAGCGTATACGAAAATATATACCTTTCTGGATATTTTTTAATTAATGATGATTATAAAAATGAGGAATATATAGAGGTTAATGATTTTACAGTTCTTGACAGAGGATTTGATTTTTATGCTCCGCAGACATTTTTAGATGAGAATGGAAATAGAATTATTATAGGCTGGATGGGAGTTCCTGATACTGAAGATTATCATAAAAATTTAACTGTTCAATACGGCTGGCAGCATTGTCTTACTGCAGCTAGAGAGTTGAGTTTCAAAAATGGAAAACTTTATCAAAGGCCGCATAGAAGTTTGGATAAATTAAGAGAGAAAAAAATATTTGAAAATAAATGTTCTTATGATTCATTATCTGATAGTTTAATTTCTAAAGATATTAGCTCTTATGAAGTTTTAATTGATAATATAAAAAGTTCTGAGAGTTTTGAATTATTAATTTCAGAAGGTGTTTCTATTAAATATAGAGATAATAAATTTATATTAGAGTTTGTAAACGATATAGGAAAGAAAATAGGCGGCGGAAGATATAAAAGAAGTGCTGATTTAGAAAAGTTAGAAAATTTAAGAATATTGATAGATACTTCGGCTATAGAGATATTTATAAATGAAGGCGAGATGGTATTTTCTAGCCGATATTATCCTGATGAATATTCTTTTAAAGCTATTGGAGATATGAATTTAATAATATATAAATTATCTGATTTTAAGATTAATCATTAATCTTTTTTGTTTGTAAATATTTTAAAAATAGTTTATAATATCAAAATTACTAATTTTAAGGATATTGAAAATGGCTAAACCAATAACAAAAGAAGGATATGATAAAGCTAAATCTAAACTTGCTGAATTAAAGGCTGAGTTTGAAACTTTGCCTGCTATTATTGCTGAGGCTAGAGAAAAAGGCGATTTAAAAGAAAATGCTGAGTATCATGCTGCCAAAGAAAAGCAGGGATTATTGAATGCTCAAATATCAAAGTTGGAAAGTGATTTGGCAGGCTGTGAAATAATAGATCCTGCTAATTTGGATAAAGATACCGTAACTTTTGGTAAAAGGGTAAAAGTTAAAGATAAAACTAGAAATGCGGTTTTTGAATATAGAATAGTGGGTGAATTAGAAGCAGATATGAGTAAAAATGAAATAACTATAGTAACTCCTATTGCTAAAGGATTATTATCTAAGAAAGTCGGTGATGTTGTAACTATAAAAGTACCTGCCGGAGATAAAGTTTTAGAAATATTAGAGATTAATATATAACTTATAAAAATTATATATAATAGAATTTTTTTATTATTAAACTTTTTTTCTTAAATAATATTCTAAATTCATAATTTCGCTTGAAGTTTTTAAATAAAGTTATATATTTAAAAATATATTCTAGTTTTTAGGAGTTTTATATGTCAAAAATGAAAGTTATGATAGCATCTTCTGAAGCAACACCATTTATAAAAACAGGAGGACTTGCTGATGTTGTTGGTGCTTTGCCTATTTATTTAAAGAAACTAGATGTAGAAGCTTTTGTAGTGCTTCCTAAATATAGAGATATTAATTTTCAAGATTGTTATTTAGAGAATGTTCTTCCTACTATGGGAGTATGGATGGGTAATGGAGAAGAATGGTGTTCGGTATTTAAGACTGTAAAAGATGGAATTGATTTTTATTTCATAGAACATCATAATTTTTTCAGCAGAGAAGGGCTTTATCATGATTCTTCTTTCAATGATTATCAGGATAATGCTTGGAGATTCGGATTCTTTTCTCGTGCTGCTTTACAATTATGTAAGGATTTGCAGTTAAATGTAGATGTGGTTCATGCTAATGATTGGCAGACAGCTGCTATTCCAGCATATATAAAAACTTGGCACTGGAATGATACAGTAGGACATGCCGCTAGTATGCTTACTATACATAATGCAAATTATCAAGGTATATATAATGCTGCTACAACTTATGATTATTTAGGTTTAGGCTGGAATAATTTTAGTCCTGATACTTTTGAGGATCATGGTAATATAAATTTGCTTAAAGGCGGAATATTCTTTTCTGATGTAGTTACTACTGTAAGTCCTACTTATGCAAGAGAAATTTCATCTCCTTACGGAGGTCATGGTATGGCTCCTTATTTACAGAATAAGACAACAAGTTTTTTCGGAATACTTAATGGTATTGATGAAAATGTTTGGTCTCCTGAAAAAGATAAATTTATACCTGAAAATTTTTCTGCAGATAAGATGGAAGGTAAAAAGGTATGTAAAAGAGAACTTCAGAAAAGATTTTTACTTGAGGAAGATGATGATGTTGTTTTGATAGGGGCAATAGGAAGATTTGTTGATCAGAAAGGATATCATTTTATAGCTTCTATAATAGATTCTTTAGTTAATAATATGAAAGTTCAGTTTTGTATACTTGGTACAGGAGACAAAGGGCTTGAAGGTTTCTTTGGAGATATACCTAAGAGATATCCTGGAAGAGTAGGTTCTTATATCGGTTATAATAATGAATTATCACATTTGATAGAGGCAGGATGCGATTTGTTTGTAATGCCTTCTTTATTTGAGCCTTGCGGACTTAATCAAATGTACTCTTTAAGATACGGCACTTTACCTATAGTTCATGCTACAGGTGGGCTTGAAGATACTGTTGAGAATTATAATGAGGAAACAGGAGAGGGTACAGGATTTAAATTCTATGATTCTACTTCTTCAGCATTATATAATACTATAGGCTGGGCTGTAAGTGTTTATTATGATCACAGAGATAGATTTACTGCTATGCAGAAAAGGGCTATGAAAATAGATAATTCTTGGGAGAAAAGTGCTAAAGAATATGTTAAGGCTTATGAACTTGCTATTTTGAATAAGAATAATTATGACATAAATTGCGGTTTATAATGATTTGAATAAATATTGGAGAGATAGTTAATGGGAAAAACTAATAAAATATTGTATGTTATGTCCGGACAGAATTTTCAAGATGAAGAATATTTTGAAAGTAAAAAAATTTTTGAGGCAGCTGATTATAAAACAGAAGTATCCTCTACATTTATAGGTACAGCTCAGGGTAAATTAGGCGGCATTACGAATATTGACTTACTATTCAGTGAGGTTGATGCCGTTGAGTTTGATGCTATTGTATTTATAGGAGGTATAGGAAGCATAACTTTATGGGACGATTGGCGTACTCAGGGACTTGCTAAGTTATTTTTGGATAATCAAAAGATAGTTGCGGGTATAGGAAGCGGTATTGTTATTATGGCTAATGCTAAAATATTAGAAGGAATTAATGTTACTTGTCTTTCCGCTGATGAATCGCATGTAAGACATGGTAATGCCAATGTTTTGAAGGATAATGTTGTTGTTTCAGGAAACATTATAACAGCGAATGGTCCTGCTTCTTCAAAAGAATTTGCAAATGCTGTTTTAGGGGCATTGAATAATATATCTTAATTAATCTTTATAATAAAAGACCTAAAATTGTTTAGGTCTTTTATTTATTAAAAAATAAGCTGCATCTAATAAATAATAATCGCATTATTGTTTAATTCTTAGCAGATTTCAAATTTATAAAATAAAAGATGGTACTAACAGATGATAAAGGCAGTATTTTTTGATATAGATGGTACTTTGGTTAGTTTCAATACGCATAAAATTTCTAATTATTCCAAAGAAGCTATTAAAATTTTGAAAGAAAAAGGGATAAAGATTTTTATAGCAAGCGGAAGGGCTTTATTTCAGATAGATAATTTAGATGGTTTAGAATTTGACGGTTATATAACAATAAATGGAGGAAGCTGCTTTATAAATGATAATGGAAGCTATAAAGAAATATATAGAGTTTCTTTGGATAAAAATGATTTATTTTCTTTAGTTGATTATCTTGATAAGGATAAGTTTCCTTGTACTTTAATAACAAGTAATAATTTGTATATTAATTATATGGGTGATGCTATTTCTCATCTTTATAATATGGCAAATGTCAAAGTCCCAGATTTTATAGATTTTAATGATTATATCTCAAATAATTATGAAAGTATTCTTCAGCTCAATATTTTTGTAGATGAAGATAAAGAAAAATATTTAATGGATAATGTCTTAAAAAATTCTAAATCAAGCAGATGGCATTTTTCATTTGCTGATGTAAATTCAAAATATGCAGGTAAAGAAGTAGGTATAGATAAGATAATAGAATATTATGGCATAGATTTATCTGAAACTATGGCTATAGGAGATGGCGGCAATGATATAAGCATGATTAAGCATGCTGCTATAGGTGTTGCCATGGGAAATGCTAATGAAAATGTAAAAAATATAGCGGATTATATTACTGATGATGTTGATAATGACGGAGTATATAAGGCTTTAAAACATTTTAATATATTAGATTAATTATAAATGTAAGGATTTCTATATGATTAAAGCAGTATTTTTTGATATAGACGGTACTTTAGTTAGTTTTAACACTCATAAGGTTTCAGATTCTTCCAAAGAGGCTATAAGACTTTTAAAAGAAAAAGGTATCAAGGTTTTTATAGCTACAGGAAGAATAAAAAATCATATAAACAATTTAGATGATTTAGAGTTTGACGGATATATAACAGCAAACGGTTTTGACTGTTATGTAGGGGATAAGTCCATTTACAGACACTCAATAGCTAAAGAAGAAATATATTCATTGATAGATTATTTAAAGAATAAAGAACAGTTTCCATGTTCTGTAATGATGAATAGCGGTATATATATTAATTATCTTACGGATAAAGTTAAAAAAGTTTCTGAGTCTATCAATCTTCCTATACCAGCAATTGATAACTATTATGATTTTTTAGAAGAAAATATAGATAATATTCTGCAGATAAATTTATTTGTAGATGATAAAAAAGAAAAAGAATTAATGAGTAAAATATTTAAAAATTGTGAATCTAGCAGATGGCATCCTTACTTTGCCGATGTTAATACAAAAGGTGGAGGCAAGCATATAGGCATAGACAAGATAATAGAATATTACGGTATAGACTTATCTGAAACTATGGCTTTCGGTGACGGCGGAAACGATATTACTATGATAGAGCATGCTGCTATAGGTGTTGCCATGGGTAATGCCAATGAGGAAGTTAAATTGGCTGCAGATTATATCACTGATGATGTAGATAATAATGGTATTTATAATGCTTTAAAACATTTTAATGTATTGTAATATATGATTAATAATCCTTGAAAAGTCATGATTTTTTTACTATACTTATATTATATGAATTATTTAGTATAACAAAAAATTACTGGAGTTTTTTATGAGAGCATTTAATACTGTAGCTTTGATACTTGGAGGAGGCAGAGGAACAAGACTTTATCCTTTGGTAAAAGCTCGTTCTAAGCCTGCTGTATCTTTAGGCGGTCAATATAGAATGATAGACATACCTGTATCTAATTGTATAAATAGCGGATTTAGAAATATATATGTTATAACACAATTTAATAGTGCATCTTTGAATAATCATATATATAATGCTTATAGATTTGATAACTTCTCAGGCGGTCATGTAAGTATACTTGCAGCTGAACAAACAGATACTAATATAGATTGGTATCAGGGAACAGCTGATGCGGTTAGAAAGAATTTAGAGCATTTTGACAATGAATTTGTTAATAATGTTGTAATACTTTCCGGAGATCAAGTATATCGTATGAATTATAATGTAATGCTTCAGCATATGCTTGAAACAGGTGCTGATATAGTTGTTGGTACTGTACCTGTTGTCAGAGAAGATGCTAAAGGTTTCGGCGTTATGCTTGTAAATAAAAGAGGTCAGATTACTAATTTCCATGAAAAGCCAAAAGAAGATGAGGTACTTAATACTTTAAAATTAAGCGAAGATCAAAAGAAAATGTTTAATATAGAAGATCCTAAAAAAGAATATTTGGCTTCTATGGGTATTTATGTATTTAGAAGAAATGTACTTAAAGATATTTTAGCAGATGTATCTATGATAGATTTCGGAAAAGATATTATTCCTGAAGCTATAAAAAAATACAAAGTATTCAGTTATGCTTTCCAAGGTTATTGGGAAGATGTAGGAACTATTAAGGCTTATTTTGAAGCCAATATATCTTTTGGAAGTAAGAATCCTCCTTTTGATTTTTATGATGAAAAGGCTCCTATATATACGCATGTTCGTTACTTGTCTCCTTCTAAAGTTGAAAAGGCTGCTGTAACATCTAGTATTATAGCAGACGGATGTAGGATAGAGAATGCTACTATAAAAGAATGTGTTATAGGGGTTCGTTCTGTAGTTCAAAGCGGTTCTACATTAGAAAGGGTAGTTATGATGGGAAGCGACTATTATGAGGATAGCGATGACATTGAAAGATTAAATGTTAAGCATATCCCTAAAATAGGTATTGGTAAAAAATGCACTCTTAAAAATGTCATTATAGATAAGAATGTGAGGATAGGAAATGATGTTGTTATTACAAATAAAAAGAAAATACAGCATCAGGATAGTGAATTCTATTGTATTAGAGATGGTATTGTAATAATTCCTAAAAATACAATAGTTAAAAGCGGTACAATTATCTAATATTTGTTAGTTTAAGTTTGTTTGTTGCGGGTAGGAGTTGATCTTCTACCCATATTATTATAACAGAATAAAAAATAGCAAAAATTGTAAATATAATATATATGGATATTAAGGAGAGTAAATCATGAAAAAATTATTTATCTTTTTATCATCATTATTTATTTTTTCGGCTTCTAGTCTTTTTGCTGATATGGTAGTTCCGCCTTCAGCATTGCCTCAGCAAGCTGCTGCATTTATACAAAGAGTATTTCCGGGTGTTCAAATTTGGAAAGTTGAAAGAGACGGAAGGAAATTTGATGTAAATTTGTCTAATGGCGTATCTATAGATTTTTTAGCTAATGGAGATTGGGAGAATATAGATAGTGAATATGCTCCTATACCTGATGCCGCTTTTCCTCCGGCAGTTGTACAAGCTGTGAGAAATGCATATCCTCAGGCTGCTATTATTGATGCAGAAAAAGAGTGGGGAAATTATAAATTAAAATTAAATAATATGATGGAAGTTATGGTAACAGGTAATGGTCAGATAATGGGACAGAAATTTGATGATTAATCATTGAGTTAAAAATATAAGCGGCAGGTATTAATATTAATTCTGCCGCTTTTTTATTAATTATTTATTTAAAGTATTTATTAAATTTTCAATATCTTTTCTTGTAATGATTCCGGCACTCATAGTAGGAAGTGAGCGAAGAGGAGTTTCGAGTATCATACTTTCAAACATCTTTTTAGTATCTGTTTTATCATCTTTAAATATATCATTAAGTCCTGATAAGAGTTTATTATAAAAATCTTTTGCTATATCTTCATCTAGCAAATCTTTTAAATTATTATTAAGATGATAAGGTTTAGAGGCTTTAATATTTATAGGTTTTAATTTTCTTCCTAAAAGCTGCTGAAATTCATTATCTGAAATATTTATTTCTTTAAAGTTAAAATAGCTGTCAATTCTTTTTTGATAATAATTAATAGAATTTATTTCCATACTTTTACTTAATAATAAATTTCTTGATGAATTGCCTACATATATAGTATATATTCCGCTTTCTATTTCATATTGTTTTGTATCTACATTATAGAAAGAGAAACTTCTTTTATTTAATTTTAATATGATAGTTTTAGTTTCACCCGGTTCTAAAAATACTTTTATAAAGGATTTTAATTCTTTTTGTGCTTTGAATACATTGTTTTCAGGAGCAGAAATATAAATCTGAGCAACCTCGCATCCGAATACATCACCCGTATTTTTTATATCAAAAACTACATGTATATTATCAAGTCCTGCAATAGTGTTGGCATCTGAAACAATTAAATTTGAGAATTCAAAAGTTGTGTATGATAATCCAAACCCAAATGGAAATAAAACATTCTTCTGTGCTGTATCATAATATCTGTAACCTACGAATATTGATTCTCTGTATTCAACAGCTTTATTGCCTCCCGGAAAATATTTATAGCTTGGATTATCTTCCAAACTTAAAGGAAAACTTTCAGCTAATTTTCCGCTAGGATTAACTATACCAAATATTATATTGAAAGCAGCACTTACAGCGGCTTCTCCTGCTAAATATAAATTAAGAACTCCTTTTACTTTATCAAGCCAAGGCATTAAAACAGGTGACCCAATAGAAAGTACAACAACTATATTTTTATTTACTTTTGAAATTTCTTCTATTAAATGATTATGATTTTCCGGTAGATTTAGATGTTTTCTGTCAAAGCCTTCAGATTCATAAGAGTTGATAAGTCCTGCAAATATTATCACAATATCTTTATCTTTTGATATATTTACTGCTTCTTCTATTAAAGTATTATCTATATCTGGAGAGCTTGAATCGTATCCTTTAGCATAATTGAATTCTATATTATTTTCTTTGAAATATTCTTCTGCATTGTCTAATTTATAAGGATTTATAAGAGAGCTTCCATTACCTTGATATCTAGGCTTTTGAGCAAATTCTCCTATTACAGCAATTTTACTATCTTTTTTGGCAGGAAGTATTTTATCTTCATTTTTTAATAATACTATAGAGCTTTCTGCAATTTTTCTAGCTATATTATGATGTTCTTCTCTGTCATAATCAAAATTATCATAAATATTATCCATAGAATATAGAGAGAAATATAAAAGTCTTTCTACAGCTTTATCTAATGTTTTTTCATCTATAATGGTTTCTTTAACAGCATTATAAACTTTCTTATCATCTTCACCATTAGTTGAAGGCATCTGTAAATCAAGCCCAGCCTTTAGAGCTTCAACTCTGTCATTTACAGCCCCCCAATCAGAAATAACAATTCCATCAAATCCCCATTCATTTCTAAGTATATCTGTAAGCAAATATTTATTTTCTGATGCGAATATTCCATTAACACTATTATAAGAGCACATAACAGTAGAAGGCTTAGCCTCTTTTATAGCTATTTCAAATGCATATAAATATATTTCTCTTAAAGCCCTTTCATCAACAACACTGTCTATTATAAGTCTTAAAGTTTCCTGATTATTAGCAGCAAAATGTTTAATGCTTGCTTGTATTCCATTATCTTCTAAACCGTTTATCCAACCTGATGCCATTTTTCCGGCTAGATATGGGTCTTCTGAAAAATATTCAAAATTTCTTCCACAAAGAGGAGATCTTTTAATATTTACTCCAGGTCCTAATACCACAGAAACTTTATTTGCCTTAGCCTCTCTCGATATAGCTTCACCCATTTCATACATTATATTAGGATCGAATGAGCAGGCAGAGCAGCAGGCGGTAGGAAAGCAAGTTGATAATAGAGATTTTTGCAAACTTAATTCTCCAGATTCTGTGCTTTGTTTTCTAACTCCATGAGGTCCGTCGGTTAAGTATACGGAATCTATTTTTAATCTGCTTATTTCTTTTGTAGACCAAAAATCTTTCCCGCTTAAAAGAAATGTCTTTTCTTCTAAAGTCATTTCTTTTATTAATTCTTTTATTTTTTGCGAGTATTTATTATCATTCATAATTCAATACCTCAAAATGTGATTATTATATCTATATAATAGTATAAATATTTTAGTAAATCAATATAAATTGTATATATTCTTATGTAGAAGATTAACTATTTTTTTGTATTCGTAACTCGTAAGTTCATTTGATGACATTAATCTGAAATCTATAAATGAAACTTCTCCATTGTCAAGAAAATAAGGATATGGATATGTATCATTATATAAATAAAAACCTAGAGATCTATACCAATTTACTCTTCTATATGCTAAATCATTGGTATTTTCAGGTACAACCTCCACTATTATATTACTATACATTTTCATTAATTCTTTTAATGCATAAGAGCCGTATCCTAAAGATCTATATTTTTTCTCTATGGCAAAATATTCTATATATAAAAATTCTTCTAATATCCAGCATAAACAAACGCCTATATGAATATCATCTTTTTTAATTTCATAAAGATTTTTTTTGAGTTTTTGATTATTTAAAGACTCTTTTAAACTCCAATTTTCTCGGATATTAAAAGAGTCTTTTATAATTTCTTCGCTATAATTTGAATAGTTAATACTTTCAATTAGTTTTATTTCCATTTATCTAATTCATCTAATCTAGGTTTGTATACTTTATTATATATTATTTTTATTATATTGTCATGTTCATTTTTATCTTGTAATTTTCTGCTTGTCATTATTTTCATTTTTATACTTGATATTTTTTGATTTTCATCTATGCAAGGCATATCATAATCATAATCTGCAAGTATAAGTCCGAATCTTTTATACCATTCTATACGCTTTTTGGCTGTTTCATTTAAATCATAAGGTTCTACTTCTATAACTATTAATTTGCTGTTCATCATATCTAGTATTTTAGTAAGCACTTGAGAACCGTATTTTTTACCTCTTAAATTTTTATCTATAGCTAAATATTCTCCGTAATTGAAATCTTCTAAATTCCAAAGCATAGTTAATCCTATAGGAATATCATCATCTAATATAGAATAAAATTTATAATTATGATTATCTTTGTTTTCTAAAGTCATTTCAAAATTCCATCTTTCTTCAGGAGGAAAAGAATATTCATATAATTGTTTGTAAAAATCTTTGTTTTGTAAATTTTCTTTCATTTCAATTAATTTAATCATAATAAAACTCCAATATTAGATTTAGTCCGATTATATACTATTTTTTAAATTAAGTAAATACATTATTTTTTTATTACTTGAATAAATCATTATATTGTTTATACTTTTTATAGTTTACGAGGTTTTTTATTATGAGCAGTAACAAATTACAATTACCGATAGGCTGGAAGGAATGCAAATTGAATAATATATGTTCTATAATAGGGGATGGATTGCATGGAACACCAAAATATAATGATGATGGTGAATATTATTTTATAAATGGAAATAATTTAATGAATGGAAAAATAGTTTTTAAAAATGATTCAAAAAAAGTAGATGAAGCTGAATATAATAAATATAAAAAAATATTAAATGATACAACAATATTTTTATCTATTAATGGCACAATAGGAAGTACGGCATTATATAATAATGAAAAAGTAGTATTAGGAAAAAGCGTATGTTATTTGAATATAAATCCAAATAATGATAGAAAATTTTTAAAATATTTATTAGACTCTCAAAAATTTCAAAATTATATATATAACTATTCTACAGGTACAACTATAAAAAATGTATCTTTAAAATTAATAAGAGAATATAATTGTGTTATACCTCCTTTGGAAGAACAAAAAAGAATATCAGAAATTTTGTCTTTATGTGATGATGTGATAGAGAATCTTAATAAATTAATAGAGAAAAAAGAGCAGTATAAGAAAGGTGTAATGCAAAGAGTGTTAAGCGGCAAAGTCAGATTTAATGGATTTACTGATGAGTGGAAAGAGATAAAAATATCTGATTTAGTAGAAAAAAATATTATTTTTATAGAAAAAGGAAAAAATATAAATAAAAATAAAATATTATCCGGAGATATTCCTGTTATAGCAGGCGGTAAAATTCCTGCATATTATCATAGCGAGTATACACATGATTTTCCTTGTATAACTATCAGTGCATCAGGAGCTTATTCTGGTTATGTTTGGCTTCATAATGATAAAATTTGGGCTTCGGACTGCAATGTTTTATATACTGAAAATAAAAAATATAATATTAAATTTTTATTTTATTATTTAAGTTATATACAAGAATTAATATATTATATGCAGACAGGCGGAGCACAGCCTCATATATATGCTAAGGATATAATTACTTTAAAAGTACCAAGTATAAGTATTAAAGAACAGGAAAAAATTGCAGGTTTTCTTTCAGTTATAGATGATGAAATTGAAAATATTAAAAAGCAGTTGGATTTGAGAAAGGAGCAGAAGAAAGGTATTATGCAGAGGCTTTTAACAGGTGAAGTGAGGATTTAAAGTTTTGTATATAATTGTATAATAAAAATTACTAAGCCTTATTCATATATTGTTATAATAGTCTATATGCGACTAGCTGTAATATTAAGAAATACTTTACTGAATGCATTATACAATCATTAATAATCAGATTGACTTTAAGTTTTAATATAGTATCATATAAACATAATTTTTGTATTTTTAAAGGATATAATATGATTTTTGATTATAAAGGTATTACTAATAAAAATAAAGATTTAATATTTGTTGCAGGTCCTTGTGTAATAGAAAGCGAAGAAATGACAATGACTATAGCAAAAAAATTAAAGGAAATAAAAGATAAATTAAATATACAATTAGTTTTTAAAGGAAGTTTCGATAAGGCAAACAGAACATCTCTTTCATCTTTCAGAGGTCTTGGAATGAAAGAGGGACTTCAAATACTTCAGAATGTAGGTAAAGAATTTAATTTTCTAACTTTAACAGATATACATGTACCTACTGATGCTGAAGAAGCTGCTAAATATGTTGACTTTTTACAGATACCAGCTTTTTTATGCAGGCAAACTGATATGCTTAGGGCGGCATGCGAAACAGGAAAAGCGGTTAATGTTAAGAAAGGACAATTTATAAGCGGTTATGACTGTAAATATATAGCTGATAAATGTACTGATGCTATCAATGAAAACAGATTATTTTTATGTGAAAGAGGTACTATGTTTGGATATGGTAATTTAATAGTTGATATGAAGAACTTAGAAATAATGAAAAATTATGCACCTGTTATGTATGATGCTACACATTCTCTTCAAATGCCGTCTGCCAATAATGGACAGTCTGGAGGGGCTAGAGAGTTTATACCTGCTATATTGAAATCAGCTGTTGCTTTGGGAATAGATGCTGTATTTATGGAGGTGCATCCTAATCCTGATAAAAGTCCTTCAGATTCAGGTACTATATTTGATTTGAGTAAGGTTGAAGAGTTATGGGCTCAGGTTATAAAAATTAATAATTTGGTTAAGAGTTTGTAAAAATATGAAAAAAATAGTTATTATACTTGCTTCAAGATTGGGTTCTACAAGACTTCCTAAAAAAGCATTAAAACCTATTGCTAATTGCGATAGTATGCTTGAGCTTATTATTAAAAGATTAAGAAGTTCTAAAAGAGCTGATGATGTAGTTGTGGCTACTGAAGAAAAATCTTATGAAGCTTTTAAAAATATATTTGATAAATTGAAATGCAGTTATTTTATAGGAAGTGAAGAAGATGTGCTTAACAGATATAGAAAAGCCGCTGAAGAGTTTAATTCTGATATAGTTGTTCGTGCTACAGGTGATAATCCTTTAGTTGGCATTAAAGCATTGGATATGATTATAGATTATCATATAGAAAAGAATGCTGATTTGAGTCATTATGATTTACTTCCTTACGGCAGCGGTGTGGAAGTGATAAGTTATGAGGCATTAAAAATAGCTGATGATAATTCTAAAGACAGCTTTGAACATGAACATATCACACAGTATCATTATAGGAATCCTGATAAATTTAAAATAGAAAATCCTAAAGTTAAAGAGGAATTTGCTATGCCGGAACTTAGAACTACAGTTGATACAATAGAAGATTATAATAATGTATGTAAGATTTTTGAAAAATATAATAATGACATATATATAGATGTTGATACTATAATAAGTGATATAAGAAATGGAAGATAATAAAAGTTATTATGTTTATATAATACTTTGTGAAAATAATTCATACTATACAGGCATTACTAATGATCTTATAAATAGATTCAATAAGCATGCAAAGGGTAGGGGAGCTAATTATACAAAATTTCGTAAGCCGTTAAAATATTTATCAGCTTGGAAAACCGGGAGTGTTAATATAGCTTTAAGTATTGAACATTATATAAAAAGTGTGGATAAAAAACTAAAAACTATATTTATAGAGAATAATAGGCTTCTTAAAAGTTATTATATAAAAGAGATGAAAAATAAAAAGAAAGATTTTAATATAAGTATTAGAAGTATTAGTAAAAAAGATATAGAACATATAAATAATATACTGCATAATAAATAAATATTGATAAACAAATAATATTATTTGACAATAATATTTTTGCATTGTATCATTAAGAAAAATAATATTAAATAAGGAATTATTATTATGTCTTCTTTAAATACTCAAATAAGAAAAGATATAGTAAGTATGGTTTATAACGCCAATTCAGGACATATAGGCGGTTCTTTATCATTGGTAGAAATAATGCATACACTATATTTTAAGATTATGAATATCGATCCTAAGAATCCAAAAATGGACGGCAGGGATATATTTATTATGTCTAAAGGACATGCTTCTGCTGTACTCTATTCTACATTAGCTCATAGAGGTTTTTTTCCAACCGATGAGCTTTTAACTTACAGGAAATTAGGATCAAGACTTCAGGGGCATCCTTCTAAGAAGAATTTAGATTGTATTGAGGCTTCTACAGGTTCTTTGGGGCAGGGTGTTTGTATAGCTTTAGGTGCTGCTTTAGGCTATAAACTAGATAAAAAAGATGCCAGAGTGTTTGTTGTAGCCGGAGACGGAGAAGCTCAGGAAGGTACTTTCTGGGAATCTGCTATGGCTGCTGCAAATTATAAATTGGATAATTATACTCTTATAATAGACAATAATGGATTGCAGATAGATGGTAAAAATGATGATGTTATGAGTTTGGGTGATTTAGAAGCTAAAATGAAAGCATTCGGTTTTGAGACTTATGTTGTTGATGGACATAATGAAAAAGAACTTGAGGAAGTATTTGGTAAAAAAGTATCAGGAAAGCCTAAATGTGTGATTGCAAAAACAGTTAAAGGTAAGGGAGTTTCTTTTATGGAAAATGCTGTAGGATGGCATGGAAAAGCTCCTAATAAAGAAGAATATGAAAAGGCTATGGAAGAGTTAAATAAACTTGATTAATGAAAATTTTTGTTTAAGTATAAAATTTAAGGAATAATTACTATGGAAAAAAAGGCAATAAGAAATGCTTATGGAGAGGCTTTAAAGCGTCTAGGTGAAATAAATAAAAATGTTGTAGTTTTAGATGCAGATTTATCCGGATCTACTATGACTAAACTTTTTAAATCTGCTTTCCCTGATAGATTTTTTAATATGGGAATAGCTGAACAAAATATGATGGGAGCAGCTGCAGGATTTGCCATTGAAGGTAAAATCCCTTTTGCTTCTACTTTTGCTATGTTCGGTGCGGGAAGAGCTTTTGAAATTATTAGGAATTCTATTTGCTATCCTAAATTAAATGTTAAAGTGGCTGTTACTCATGCTGGTATATCTGTAGGCGAAGATGGTGCTAGTCATCAAAGTATTGAAGATATATCTTTAATGCGTTCTATACCAAATATGACAGTAATTGTGCCTTGTGATGCAGTTGAAGCAGAAAAAGCTGTATTTGCTGCTGCTGAATATGATGGTCCATGCTATTTAAGAATGGCAAGACCTGCTACTAGTATAATAACAAATCAGGATACTCCGTTTAAAATAGGAAAAGCTAATGTACTTAGAGAAGGCAAAGATGTATGTATATTTGCCTGCGGAATATTGGTTCCGGAAGCTCTAGAAGCTGCTCAAATGGCTGAGAAAGACGGAATATCTGTAACAGTTGTAGATATTCATACTATAAAACCAATAGACAGAGAAATTATTGTAGAAATGGCTAAAAAGCATAAGAAACTTATTAGTGCTGAAGAGCATTCTATAATAGGAGGACTTGGTTCTGCTATATCTGAAGTTTTGACAGATGAATATCCTGCTAAACTTATAAGAGTTGGTATGAAAGATGTTTTCGGAGAATCAGGAACAGTTGAAGAACTTATTAATAAATATGGTCTTAATGCAAAGGCTATTTATGATATTATTAAATAATTAATGAATTAATGATGATAAAAAAGGAGTGTATTTTTTAATACCCTCCTTTTTTATGTTCACGCATTACTTTAAATTGAACTTAAACATTTCTTTCAATTTATTTCTGCATCCTCCGCATTCTGTTCCGGCTTTAGTATGTTTTACAAGTTCTTTTAATGTTTTTATGTTATGCTCTTTTTCTAAATACTTTATTTCTTCAATAGAAAGTTCTTTACATTTACATATAAAATCATTATTTATCAATTTATATATCCCCACTTTTATTATTTATCTTTTACACTTTTTATATTTCCTGTTTTTTTATATTCTTCTAATAAATCTTTTATATCTCCGCGGCAGCTCCAACAGGTAATTCCTGCCTTTGTATGATGCATAACCTCTTCTAATGTTGTATAATTATTTTCTTTAATTGCATCGATTACTTCTTTATATTTTATATTTTTACAAAAGCATATAGTGCTGTTCAAATTCTTTTCAAACATAAATTTCTCCCAAATTAATAATTGGACTCATTTTAACAATATTAGTAAATAAAATCAATACATATTTACCTGTATAATTTTATATTTTAAAGAATTTGCCGAAAGCAAACCATAATTGTAATGTTATTATACCATATAATATTAAAGATAATCCGATTATAACACTAACATAAACAGCACCGAGTAGAGGATTTAAAGTTAAAATAATTCCTGCAATCAAAGTAAGTATTCCGCTTAATATTGAAAGTCCCCATTGATTATATCCTAAATTTTTAAGCTCAATAGAAGAAGATATAGCAACAACCCCTCTTACTATTACAAAGAAAGCAACCATATATGGTATAAATGCACCGCTTATTTGTAAATTGGAAATAATTATAATACCGCATATCGCTGATATTATACCATCTAGCAGAATTAAACTTGAACCTGATTTATGTTTTAAACTAAAGAAATAGAATATAGCACTTATTCCAGAGAATATTGTTAAAAATCCTATTGTATAAGCCAATATTAAAACTGTTTCTATTGGATTAAATAATGTTGCTATACCTGATATTATCAATAGAATACCAAAAATTAACCATAAAGCTCTTCCCAATTTTCCCATACAAAACTCCTTTATTAATAGATATTAATTTATATATGATAATAAAATTTATAAAAAAAGCAATATAAAAAATTATACTATTTTTTTAATTAAAATTATTTTAATACTAATTGTTCCGATAATATTTGCAAATGGATGATAATATTGAACTAGATATAGTGCATACACCTGTTATGCTTAAAGAAGTGCTTAGCTTCATACCAGATAATGCGGAAATAGCTGTTGATGCCACATTAGGTGAGGGCGGACATACTAAGGCAATGCTTGATTTAAATCTTGAAGTGCATAGTTTTGAAAGGGATTCAGCCATTCTTGAAATAGCTAAAAAAAGACTTAAAAATTATGATAAGTTTCATTATTATAATAATACTTATGATAAGATGATGGAAGAGTTAGATGATAGTGTAATTGGTAATGTTGATTTTATGCTTTATGATTTAGGGGTATCTTTATTTCATTTTAAGAAAGCTGAGAGAGGTTTTTCTTTTAAAGATAATGTAAGACTTGATATGAGGCTAGGACTTAATGATAAAAGTGCTTATGATATTATAAACGGATACAGTGAAGGAGAATTAGAGAGAATATTTAGAGACTATGGAGAAATTAGTAATGCTAAGAAAATGGTAAATATCATAGTAAAAGAAAGAAATAGAAGAAAAATAGAAACTTCAAGAGAATTAGAAAATATTATATTTCATAATACCGATAAATCACAAAGATACGGAAAAATTCATCCGGCAACTTTAGTTTTTCAGGCTATAAGGATAGAAGTTAATGATGAGCTTAATATACTTGAAAAATCAATATTAAATATACCTTCTATACTCAAAAAAAATGGTGTAGTTGTAGTTATGAGTTATCATTCTTTAGAAGATAGAATAATAAAAAAATTTTTTAAAGAAAATGAGAAGACTAAGAATAAAGACGGTATATTTAAACTTCTAATTAATAAAGTGAAACTTCCGACAAATGAAGAAATAAAATCTAATCCTGCAAGCAGAAGTGCTAAGATGAGAATAGCTCAAAAGGTATAATTTTGGAGATAAATATATGAATGAGAAGAAGCAAAATATAGATAAAAAAGAAAAAAAAACATATTCTATAGGATCTCTTTTTATAGTTATAATATTATTCGTGATAGTAATCAGTATTTTTACATTTGCAAGAAATGTTAAAGCCAATGAAATACTTGCAGAATTATCAAAACTAGATAATGAAATAGAGCGTTTAGAAAAAGAGGTTAAGGTGCTTAGTGCTGAGGAAGCAGAATATTCATCTCCTAATAGATTTATAGAAACAGCTATAATAAATGGATTTACATCTGTAAGCGGTGATAATAATGATATACTTTATTTAAAAATAGAAGATGAAAATAATAATCAATAATTATTTGCTATACCTGGTTTTTTCTTTTCTATTTGAGCTATTAATGCTTTGTCTAATTCTTTAGCACTGTTATATCCCATCTGTTTTAATCTGTAATTTTTGGCGGCGGTTTCTATCAATATGCATACATTTCTTCCGGAACGAACAGGTATTTTTTGATAAGGCACTTCGGTATTTAATATATTATAAGTTTTGTCAAATAATCCCATTCTGTCATATTGTTCATCATCTTTCCAATGTTCTAGTTCTATAATTAAATCAAGTCTTTTTTTATCTCTAATGGCACTCATACCTGAAAGCCTGCTTATATCAACTACACCGATTCCTCTAACTTCCATATTATGCTTTATATATTCGTTCTTTCTTCCTATTATTCTGCCGTCTTTTAATTTTTTAAATTCAACTATATCATCAGATATAAGCCTATGTCCTTTTGATATAAGCTCTAAAGTGGCTTCGCTTTTTCCTACGCCGCTTTTACCTAAAATTAAAACTCCAACACCAAAAACCTCTACTAATCCTCCATGTATAGTGAAAGATTCAAGGAATTCTTCCTCTATTAGGGATTCTATTCCCCTAATCATATCAGATGTTTTTAATTCACTTATTATTACGCAGATATTATTTTTTTTAGCTATTTCCAAGAATGATTCAGGAGGATTTATATTGTAAGTGAATATGCATATAGGTATTTGATAACTAAGCATTTCTTCAAATACATCTATTTTATTTTCTTCATCTAAAGTTAGAATATAATTAGCTTCGCCTTTTCCTAGTATTTGTATTCTTTCGTATGCAAAATCTCTGAAATACTTAAATAATGCCATACCCGGTCTATTTATATCATAGCCTAGTATATCATTTTCCATTCCTATAAGACCTGTTAAGCGTCTTATTTTTAGGGCATTATTTTTGGCTTCATTAAGTTCAAAGAATTTAGATACTGTTATTTTAGGCATTATATTTTCATTTCCTCTTTAGCGATGAGTTCCATAATTTCTTCCGGTTTTTCAACATTGATAAGTTTTTCCAAGAAATGAGGATTATCTCTTAGTATTTTTGCTATTGCGGTAAGCACTTTTAAATTTTCACTAGCTGAAGTTTTTGGGGCTAGAAGCATAAAAACTGCAAATACTTTTTTCTTATCTACAGATTTATAATTGATTCCATTTTTTACAGTTGCTACACTAAGTACAATATTTTCTACAGCATCAGTTTTGGCATGAGGTATTGCTATACCGTTTCCTACACCCGTACTCATTAATTGTTCTCTAGCCATAATAGCATGTTCAGCATCATTTTTATTGACAAGTAATTTGCATTCATCTAGTCGCTCAACCATTTTAGAGAGAAGACGCTCTTTATCCGTTTCCTGAACATCTATCATTATAGAATCTTTATTGATATAATCTATTAAACTCATTATTATTCCCTCCAAAATGGTAATTATAAATTATAAATTAAATATCAAACATTCTTATTAGAACAAATGAATTATCAGATTCTTTATACAAAGCCTCTGCCTGTTCTGTTATGCTGCTGATATAAACAACAAATTTTTTATCAGTGTTTTCTGTAAGATAATTTACAGCTTCACTCACATTATATTCTTTTATCAAATAGTTTTCGCTTTTGCTTGCATCTATGTGATTGTCAGGTGTTACGCTGACTTCATCTATATTCCAATATTCTTCATTATTGTTATATACTTCAAAGACTTTATTATCATTGCCTTTAAATAAGAATACAGGAAATTTTCCTATTTTTATACTGAATAAATCTTCTCCTTGTTTAATAGGTAAATAAGCCATATAAGGTTTTTTATCGCTATTAAAGTGCAATATAGCATCCAGCTCATCTAAAGGCTTTTCATATATTCCAACAGAATTGATTGAATAAGAATTGTCATCTTCTTCTGCCTGAACTGATTTATCTACAACAGCTCTTTGACTTCTGTCTATATTTCTTTCTTTAGATTTTCTTATTTCTCTTTCTATCTTTTGAAACATAGCATCTATTGCTACATACAAATCGTTTTCTTTTTCTTTATCATGAAATACTTTTTTACCAAAAGCTATAGTTCCCTGTACAGTATATTCACCATGCATATAGTCGCAAATAATATTGGCATCTATTATTCTGTCTGCATGTATTTTGATATTTTGCATCTTATTCGCTATATGTTCCCTAACATTTTTAGTAATTCTAACATTCTTTCCAATAATATTTTGATGCATAAAGTCTCCTTTTGTTTTATCTGTTTCTTGATGAAAAAATATTCATACTTTTTCTATATTTAGCTACGGTTCTTCTTGAAATATCAATACCTTCACTTTTGAGTATCAGTCTGACTTTTTCATCACTTAATTTTGCCTGAGAGTTTTCTATAATTCTTTTTATGATTTCTTTAACCCCCCTAGAACCAAGTCCGCCACCTACAGCTCTAGAGAAAAAATATTTTATAGAAAATGTACCCCAAACAGTGTTAAGATACTTACCATTAGCTATTCTGCTTATGGTGGATTCGCTTAAACTCACCTCCAAAGACATATCTTTTAAAGTTAATGGCTTCATAAACTCTTTTCCATACTCAAAGAAATTTATCTGAAATTTAAGCAAAGCTTCGCCTATTTTTAATAAAGTTTTTTTCCTATCATTAGAGGCATTTATAAGGCTTTCAGCTTCTTTCTTTTTTTCTTTTAAAAAGTTTATGCTATCTTTACTTTCTTCTCTATCTAATAGTTTAATATATTTTTTACTAATTTTCAAGTGGGGTATAAAAGTTTCGTCTGTTTTTACAATCCAATGCTCATTTTCCTTAAAGATAAATAATTCCGGCACTATATATTTAACAGCTGATGTATCGTATTCTCTGGCAGGGTAGGGTTCTAATGTCTGTATCAATTTTAAAGCCTTTAATACTGTATTAACATCTATATTTAAATTCAAAGCTATTTTTTCATAATTCTTTTTTGATAGCTCATCTAAATAATTTTCTACAATCTTTATTGCCGTATCATATATAGCTTTATCATCAGATTCCTTCTGCTTCATTTTTAATTGTATAGAAAGACATTCATTAATATTTTTTGCTCCAACACCATAAGGATCAAATGTTTTTATTATGGAAATTATTTTTTCTATTTGTTTTATGTCGGCATTTAATATATTGGAAATCTCTCCGCTTTCAACAGTTAAATATCCGTCTTCATTTATAAAACTGCATATTTGTTCTGCCAGCTCTATTTCTTTTTTATCATTAAAAGTAATATCTATTTGACTTTTTAAATGAGAAAATAGGCTTTCTTTTGAATTTTCTATTGTGTTTTCTATTATAGAATTAATATCATTTTCTGATGTTCTTGATGAAGATTTTGGATAATTATCATTAAAGTCATACTCTAAAAATGGATTTTCTTCCATTGCTTTTTCTATCTTTTCTTTAAGCTCTATTGCAGGCAGCGATATAACATCAAGCCATACTCTAGTTTGATAATTAAGTCTTAAATCATTTTTGATTGCAGTTCTTGTTTTTATATAAGTGTTTGCTGATAGAGAATTATTAATCATAAAAACCTAAAGATAAATAATAAATCATTGTGCTAATAAATCTTCTTTCTATATCAAAAGGAGAAATTATCCTGCCAAATTTATTATATTTTTCTAATTCATAAAATTTTATGCTTTCAATCAATACATCTTCATCATACATACTGCAGTCTATTTCGCATATTATTTTTAGAACATTATCTACCATATAGTAAGATACATATTCATTATAATATTCTGTTTTTATATTTAATTCTTTAGATAATTTGTCCATATATTCTAATGATAGTTTTTGTCCTTTAAAAGATATTATAGAATTATTTTCTACATCGCTGTCTTTTAATATATATTTTTTTATTTTAATCTGTTCTACAGGCTGCTCTATCTCATATAATTCCAATTGATAATACCAAGTTTTGTAAGTATCTTCATCTGAATCAATAGGATGATATAAAGTTATATAGCATTTAATTTGTTTAGGAAGTTCATATAAATCTTCATCTATAGAAATTAAAGAACCATCTTCCATATATCTGAAGCAGTCTATCAAATTTCCGTCTTCATCATAAACACCCCAAACAAATGCCAATGTGAAATACTGCATTACAGGATTTTCTACAAATACTTCAAAAAATGTTTCATAATCCCATTTTCTGCCATTAAACATAACTTTTTTTAATTTTTCTTTTTGATATGTTATAATAGCTTCAAGTGAATTTCTTATATTAGCTAGATCTTTTTTTGCCTCTTCTGCTTTTGTTTTATTATCTCCTTCTATAGGTTCTGGAAGTTCTTTTATTATCTTATGATTTTCATTGTCTATTACTTCTAAATAAGAATCGCTTAAAAGCTGAAGGGTAAAACTTTGCTTACCGTAATTTATTATTTTATTTCTCTCTACATTAAAGCCTAAATTAGGTATAACTTTATCGAATAAATTATCAATAGGTATATTCAAACACTCAGATGCCTTCTCAAAAGATGATATTGCTGCATTTCTTAATACCTTATTTTTAGACATGTATATGATATTATTTATTATCATTAATGCAAACTTTTCGCCGTTCATAGCTATTGCAGGTATTATATATGCCGCTAAAGATGATTTGAAATTATCATGCCAATATTCTATTCTGTCGTATAAACTTACTATTTGATTATAGTCTGCATAAATACAGTATGGTATGATAATATTTTTTTTATTTTCATCGCATCCATTATCAGACCAATATTTATATATTTTTTCAAATGTACTTCTGACAGAGTCCATATCAAATAAATCTATCATTCTATCTATATCTTTTATTCTATAAGGCTCATCAAGAAGCATATATTCAAGCAATATATATTTCATAACTTTTACAGGTATTTTTATACTTTTATCGCTTCTAAGAAGTACATCAGATATTAAATTCTCATCTACAAAATCTATTAAATTCTCATAATCATCATCATAGTAATCATCTATATATTGATTAATATCTTCAAGAGTTTTGAATTTAAATCCTTTTCTATTGCAATTCCATTTTTTTATTATTTTTTTTAATTCAAACTGAATATCTTTTCTATAGGCATGTATACTGCTTTCAATATAAGCTCTGGAATTGTATTCATCTTTTTCTATTAAACTTAAAGCACATTTGATAATTTCTTTATTTTTTAAATGCAGTACATAACAAATAGCAGAATAATTTGTGAATCCTGCTTTATCTTTTTTATATAGAAGTTCTAAAAAATCTATTAGAGCATAACTTTTATATGAGGCTGCTTTTAAAAATGTTTTATCATGAAACATTTCTACTGTATAATCAGCATTTTTAGTAACCAGCTTTAATATATATTTTGTGCTGAAAATGTAAATAGGGTAGGTGTATAGATATGTTATTATTAAGTCTTTTAAGTCTAAATCATATCCCTGTAAGTAATCTAATATCTCTTTTAATTTAATATTATAGAATTCTTTTCTGTCTTTAATCATTAATGGTATAGCTAAATTATATGGTAATGATTTCAATAAAGCACGGACAACTTTTCTAGACTTTTCATTATAGTCATACATGAGAACTATTATTTTTGTTGTAAATATTAATTCTTTGCTGATATTAACAGATAAATCATATTTGTTTATAGTTTTATTTTCTAATAATTCAAATATATTATCAGATTTTATATCGTATATTTTTTCTAATTCTTTTTTTATGTTTTCTATAAAATAATCTATATTATTGTCAAGTACAGTAATATCTGCCTTATCATCTTTTGCATTCAAAAGCACACAGTTTAGTACTGCTTTTATTTCTATAATATAAGGTATTTCAACTTTTTTTAATATATTATAGAGTTTATAAAATGATTCTTTATCTTTGCTGTATAAAGTTTTTATTGCTTCAAATACTTTATTTGAATTTACTGATAAATTGGTATCAAGATATTTTATAAGAAATATAAAATATTGCGGTATATTAAAATCTGAAAGATCATGTATGAATTCATCAAAACTTTTATTTGCAAATTTTTCACTGAAATTCTTTCTTGTTAAGAAAAATAATTTCATCATATACGCCAAATTTATAAATAAATCCTTATTTTCATTAAGCATATTATTTTCTATTAATTCTATAAATCTCTTTGATATACTATCATCTATATTTAATATAATGAAAAGAGAAAGTATAGAATCTAAATAATTTACCTTTTTTGAATATTCCAATATAACAGGTATTTTACTATAATCACCAAAATATATCTTTATACTTAAAGCCATTAAAGCTATTAATATATCATCTTCATATTCTTTTATGATGTCATCTATATTTGATGAGCATATATTTTCTATGTATTTCTCAGTTTCTTTAGGGAAATATTTTGAAGCATAATAATAATATATAAGTATATTAATTTTAGCATTCATTATTTCATTTGATATAGGATTTATACTATATGAATATTTTTTATAATCTCTGTTCCAATCATTAATCTTTTTCATAGATATGCATTTAAGCAATGCTTCTTTGATATTCATACCGGATATCATATTGATGATAAGTATTTCAAAAATATATATATTTTCTATTTTTTGCATGGATATAACTTTGAATAATCTGATTAAACTATCGTTTTGCTTATCATTGATATATAGATCCAATAAATTTGAATATATTATATGATTATTAGAAATGTCAAATTTTATTTCTTCGGTATTAAAGTTTATACTGTCATTTTCATTATTGACATATTTTTTTATATCATCTTTATACGGATGATTTTTAAAAATATCATCTATATAATTTTCTATAATACTCATAAGAAATAATCCCAAAAATATAATAGATACTATATCATGTTTTCAAAAAAAAATGAATAATAAAAGTTTAATAAATTAGTTTATTATAAATACAACTTTACAATTTTTTATCGCATTTTTTAGGTTAGGGCTGCTCATAATGATACTTGCATCTTCATTACCTATAACTAAATCACTTGAGAGTCTTCCTCTAGCTCTCCATGCTACAATATTATAAGGTTTTTTTCCTAGCGTATTTGTAATATTTTGATTTGTAAGGAAAGAATTTGTTGAATATGTAATATATCCATTTGTAGATGCTATAGATTTATTTATATATGCTAAACTATATATTTCATTTCCATCTTCATCGTATACTGTAGGAAATAATGAAGGCACGAAACCTATATTTCTTGCATCTATAACAAGACTATCATAATCTGCACCGGCATCAAAATATGTTACTATAGGTTCTGGTTTGTACATATTTATATTATTTATTAAATCAGACATAAGATTATTTGTTATGATATCTAATGCCATAAGAACTTTAACACTTGTTCTTGTAGGATATGATATACCTACTAATCTTGCATTATTTATGGAATTTACTACTTTTTCTTTTAAAAATCTATTTTCTTCTATTATGCTATATATATTATCTTCGCTGTCTATAGGAATATTTCCCAATGTATCGTAGAGTGTTTTCATAGTTTCTTCTTCGGCCTGCTGCTGTAATATTAATAATGCTTCAGGGTGTAGGCGGGTATCTGTAACAAAATCGGCTGTGGCATCTGCATATATAGTATATGTAGTATAATCAACTCTACCTTCTCCTATATTAACTAATATATTATTATTAGTTAAAGATAGATATTGAGGGAAAAGAAGCATATTTATAGTAATAAATAGTAAAATAACCTTGATATTCATATAAACTCCAATATACTGTAAATATTCTCGGTTTATAAAAAAAATACTTAAAGGTATTTTTTATAAGTTATCTTCTTTTTTCCAGCTTTTGCAGATAATTTGATACATTTATATAGCCATTGTATTTCATAACTTCATAAGGCTTTAATCCTATTGAGTTAACATCGGTGTAATTCATGTCATTATAAATGAGATATCTTGCCGTATCTATTTTTGTAGCATAAAACATGGCATTCTGACCCCAATCGTCTTTTTCATTAATATCAACTTTTAAATCCTCTACTAAATACTTTATTAATAAAAGATGTTCATTTTCAACAGCATACATAAGGATAGTTTTTCCTAATATATCTCTTTTATTAATATCAGCACCGTTTTTTATTAGAAGTTTTACTGAATATAAATCCCCATACTCGCAAGCATAATGAAGTGCTGTCTTACCGTTATTGTCAGCAATATTTATATCAGCATTATTATTTATAAGGAGATTCATTATATATGGATAATGTGAAGAAAGTATTAAAGCATTTTCTCCATTGGCATTTGTTATAGATATATCAGCATTTTTGTCTACTAAATAATCAGCTAAATCATAGTATCCTATAGATACTGCTTCCATAAGTAAAGTGTTGCCGTTTTTATTTACAGCATTAATATCTCCATTATTATCTAAATATTTGTTTATTCTTTCTATAATATCAGATAATTGATTTTTATGATTTATATAATCAAATATAGTAGGCTTTTTTGGAATATTAGAATATTCTATATTTTCATAAGTTTCATAATCTGCAGCATTTATTATATTGTCAAATGAATTAGGCATAAGACATTTGCATATTATGATCATTAAAACAAAATACTTTTTCAAATAAATCTCCTAAACTATTTTATTATTTATTTCTAACTTTATCAAGTTCGCTAAGCATAAACTCCAAATCTGCTATGACTTTATCTTCCTCTTTTTGATTCCTTAAAATATAAGCAGGGTGATAAGTAGCTATTACAGGCACATCTTTTCCATTATTATTGTAGTAATGTACTTTATTTCTAGCTTTTCCGAAAGGAGTTTTTAAGTCAAAATCTATTAAATTACCGAATCCATGACGGCCTAATGCACATATTATTTTAGGATTAAGTATCTGTAATTGAGTTACAAAAAAATCTCTGCAGTTGGCTTTTTCTTCAGGCAAAGGATCTCTGTTTTCAGGAGGACGGCATTTCAGAGCATTCATTATATAGTATTTTTCTTTATTTATATTAAGTCTTTCAATCCATTTATCAAGAAGTTTTCCGCCTCTTCCTACGAATGGAAGTCCTTGTTTATCCTCGTCTGCCCCCGGTGCCTCTCCTACAAATACTATATCAGGCTCTTCATCTCCTCGTCCAAATACCACATTTAATCTTCTATTGCATAATGCCTCACATTTCATGCATTTTTCTACTTCGCTATATATCTTTTTTAAATCTTCATTTTTTATTTCTTTCATTAATTCTATGCCTTCATTCTTAATATCTTTTTCTTCTTTTTTTACTGCTTGTTTTGCTTTTTTTGGATTTCTTAATACTATTTTTTTATTATGCTGACTGCATACAACATTTGAAAATTTTATTTTATTTTGCTGTAAAAAATAGTTTTCTATTTTGTTCATATTAATAAATCCTAAACATAATTTTTAAAACATTGCTTATATTATATAATAAAATTGAATTTATTAAAAATTTTTTATTTTTTATAAATGCTGTATTTTTTTGGAGAGGTTACACAAGCTAAAGAGAAATAATTTTTTAATATTTGATGAGTTTATATTAGATTGTTTTAGAACTATTTAAAAAAACATAATGCTGTCAGTATTTTTATACTAACAGCATTACCAAAAACTATAAAGTATTAAACTAAACCGTAAGGTATCATTATATCAGCTACTTTAACAAATCCGGCTATATTAGCACCTTTCAAATAGTCGCCTTTACAACCGTATTCTTCAGCAGTTTGATAACAAGTATTGTGTATATTAGTCATAATATTTTTAAGTTTGTTATCAGTATAATCAAACTCCCATTTATCCATAGACGCATTTTGCTGCATTTCTAAGGCAGAAGTAGCAACACCACCAGCATTTGTAGCTTTTCCTGGTGCGAATAATACTCCAGCTTTTTGGAATACTTCAACAGCTTCCGGAGTAGCAGGCATATTAGCACCTTCAGTAACAGATATACATCCATTTTTAACCAATGTTTCAGCACTTTTAGCATCAAGCTCATTTTGAGTAGCACAAGGCATAGCAATATCGCAGGCAATGTCCCAAATATTTCCATTTTCTAAATATTTAGCAGAAGAATGAGCAGAAGCATATTCTTTAATTCTTTTTCTTTCTACTTCTTTTAATCTTTTTACAGTATCTAAATTAATGCCGTTTTCATCATAAATAACTCCGTTAGAGTCAGAACAAGCAACAACTTTAGCACCTAATTGAGCAGCTTTTTCCATAGCATATATAGCTACATTACCAGAACCAGAAACTACAACTTTTTTACCTTCAAAGCCGTTTTTTCCATTAGTTTTAAGCATAAGGTCAGTGAAATATACAAGTCCGTAACCAGTAGCTTCAGTACGAACTAAAGAACCGCCGTAACCTAAACCTTTTCCTGTTAATACACCTGGCTCAAATCTGTTTTTAAGTCTTTTATACTGTCCGAATAAATAACCTATTTCTCTTCCGCCAACTCCTATGTCTCCAGCAGGTACATCAATATCATAACCTATATGTCTTTGAAGCTCTGTCATAAAGCTTTGGCAGAAACGCATAACTTCATTATCACTTTTTCCTTTAGGGTCAAAGTCAGAACCGCCTTTACCTCCGCCTATAGGTAATCCTGTAAGAGCATTTTTGAATATTTGCTCAAAACTTAAGAATTTAATAATACCTAAATAAACAGATGGGTGAAAACGAAGTCCGCCTTTATAAGGTCCTATTACACTTGAAAACTGTACGCGGAATCCTCTGTTTACCTGTATTTCGCCTTTATCGTCCATCCAAGGTACTCTGAACATTATTTGTCTTTCAGGTTCGCACATTCTTTCAATTATTTTTTGTTCAACATAATGAGGTTTTTTCTTTAATACAACTTCCAAAGTGTTTAATACTTCTTTAACTGCTTGGTGAAATTCTACTTCGCCAGGATTTCTTTTCACTATTTTGTTATAAATAGCTTCTAATTGTTCATTCATAGTTAATCCCCCTATTTTTAATTTTTATTTGTTGAAAACATTATATACTAAATAGTATTATTGTCAATAGTAATGTTACCGGTTTTTTTATTAAATTATTATTTTTTTTATAAATTTCAATTTTTTATATGAAAATTTGAAAAAATAGTCTGAAATGTTGTATTTTATGGAAAAAATTTAAGGTTATATTAAGGCAATATTATTATTAAATAAAAATATTAACCGTAAAAACTAATATATTTATTAGAGAAAAATGAAAATTTAATAAAATATATAAGTCTGATAACATATATCTGTACTTTTTGAATTCTATATTAAATAATTTTATAGTACAGGCTTATTTTAAAACTTGATTAATAAGTGATTCTAATGTTTTAATTTATAGTATTTTTATAAATTATGCCCCGGCAACATAGCTTATTTTTTGATGCTTTACTCCTCATCATGCGTGCTAACGAAGTCCGCTTCACAAAACTTATCTATGACATATGTAAGCAGGAGAAAGAATGTGTATTCATACATTAAAATAATAGCCTATACTACATGTAAAACATAATATTTATAATTTTAAAATTAAATAATTTTCATAATTAATCTTGTCAACTACTTTTGAAACAATTATATTATTTATTTGTATATATTATCGTATATTATTTTTAGATAAAAGCATATAAATGTTAGACTTTGTTAACATAATAATTTATTTTGATTGACTTTTTATCTATTTATGATATTCTAAGCACTCCTAGTTTTATAAAATTTATAGGATACATATATGCTTTTAACATTGTCTTTTTATTTAGTAGGCGGATTCGGACTTTTTATGTACGGTCTTAAAGTTTTTTCAGACGGACTTCAGGAAAGTACAGAAAATGCATTAAAAGATATACTTCATAAAGTAACTCAGAATAAAATATTAGGGATATCATTAGGTTTTCTTATAACGGCAATAGTTCAGTCAAGCAGTGCAGTTACGGTAATGACTGTAAGTTTTGTAAATGCGAATTTGCTTACTTTATCACAGGCTATTAATATAATACTAGGAGCAAATATAGGTACAACTGTTACAGGTTGGATAATATCATTGAATATAGATGTACTAGCATTGCCTTCTTTAGGTATAGGTTCTATAATAGTAATATTCGGTTCAGAGAATAGAAAACTAAGATTTTTCGGTGAAATATTGATGGGATTTGGTATGATATTCTATGGACTTATACTTATGAAAACTGCATTTGAAGGTGTAAGAGGTTCTGAAGATTTTGAAAAAGTATTTTTAATAGCCAATGCTGATACTATGTACGGAAGATTCCTATGTGTAGTAATAGGTATGGTTGTAACAGCTATAATACAATCAAGCAGTGCAGCTTTGGGGGTAACTATATCATTAGCTTCAGTTGGTTTAATAGACTATCCTACAGGTGTTGCTTTAATATTAGGGCAAAACATAGGTACTACAATTACAGCTGTTTTAGCCACTTTGGGAGCTTCCACTAATGCCAAAAGAGCTGCTTTAGTGCATTGTTTATTTAATATATTTGGTGTTATATATATGTTCTTCCTATTCCCATATTATATAAAATTAGTTGATATAATTGTGGGATTTATGAATATAGGAGATCCTAATCTTGTAGTAAATAATAAGTATGTCAATATATCATTTTATATAGCGGCTGCACATACTATGTTTAATATTATAAATGTTATAGTATTTTATTTCCTAACAGAAAAATTAGAAAAGATAGTTTGTTTCATTATTAAAGATAAAGAAGATGAAAAGCATGTCAGTGTTCTTTCTGATAAACTTCTTAATATGCCTGTTTCTGCTGAAATAGAAGTAAGGAAAGAAGTAACATATATGGGAGATATTGCTAAAAAAATGCTTGCAAGAATAGAGCAATTATTTGATAATCCTAGCGAAAGGCTTCTTACAAAGATAAGGGATCATGAAAAAATGCTGGATAATACGGATCAGGAAATTCATGCTTTTTTATTAAAATTACTAGGTAAAAATACTTTAAATTCAGCTAATATTGCTTCTCTTATTAATATAAGTACATATTATGAGAATTTAGGGGATAATTTAAAAGATTTAGGAAAGGCTATTATTAAAGGAAATGAAAAGAAAACATCATTCAATGAAACGCAAAAAGAAGATATAATAAAAATGCTCCATAATAATAAAGATTTTATAGATTATTTGGCAGGATTAATACTTGAATATTATTCTTTAAACAAAGAAAAGACTTATGATGAGGCTATGGAAAAATATCATCAGATTAAAGGATTTTATTATGAAGCCAGAGAAAGACATTATGATAATGTTGATAAATCATTAATACCTGCTTTAAATGCACATCTATACGGAGATGTATTGGTGTATTTCAATCGTTCTATAGGAAATTTGGTGAACATTGTAGAAGCTATAACAGGAAAAGATAAATAAAAGGAAATAATATTTATGGATAAAAATATGAAAATATACATAGCAGGTCATAGAGGTTTAGTGGGAAGTGCTATAGACAGAGTTCTTACTAAAAACGGATATAGTAATATAATAAGAAAATCACATTCAGAATTAGATTTAAGAGATAGAGAAAAAGTATTTAATTTTTTTGAAAAAGAAAAACCAGAGTGGGTATTTTTATCAGCAGCGAAGGTAGGCGGAATATACGCAAATAATACATACCCTGTTGATTTTTTACTATACAATCTTCAAATACAGAACAATATAATAGAAGCATCATACAAATACGATGTTAAAAAATTAATGTTTTTAGGTTCAAGCTGTATATATCCTAAAGAATGCCCTCAGCCTATAAAAGAAGAATATCTGCTTTCTGGATATTTAGAAAGTACAAATCAGCCTTATGCATTAGCAAAAATTGCAGGTATAGAATTATGCGATGCTTATAATAGACAGTATAATACAAACTACATTGCTGTTATGCCATGCAATCTTTATGGCATAAATGATAATTATCACCCTGAAAATGCTCATGTTATACCAATGCTTATTAGAAGATTTCATGAAGCAAAAATAAACGATTTAAAAGAAACTGTTATTTGGGGAAGTGGTACTCCTTTAAGAGAGTTTATGTCTTCTGATGATTTAGCAGAAGCCTGCATTTATTTAATGGAAAATAAAAATACCAAAGATATAGGTAAGTTTATAAATATAGGCTCTGGAAAAGAAGTTACTATTAAAGAGCTGGCAGAATTAATAAAAAAGACTGTCGGTTTTAAAGGAGAAATAAAATTAGATAGCTCCAAACCAGATGGTACTATGCGAAAACTGCTTGATGTTAGTAAAATAAATGCTTTGGGCTGGAAATACAAGGTAGAACTTGAAGATGGATTAAAAATAGCTTATGAAGATTTTTTAAAAAACTACAATAAATAGGATATAACATGAAAAAAGCACTTATAACAGGAATTACAGGACAAGATGGTTCATATTTAGCAGAACTTTTATTAGAAAAAGGATATGAAGTACATGGTATAATAAGAAGAAGTTCATCACTTAATACTGAAAGGATAGATCATTTATACAAAGATCCTCATATTAATGATGTAAAAATGTTTCTCCATTATGGTGATTTATCAGATAGCTCCAATTTGTCAAGACTATTAGAAAAAGTGCAGCCTGATGAAATATATAATTTGGCTGCTCAAAGCCATGTAAGAGTGAGTTTTGACATGCCTGAATATACTGCTGATGTTGTAGGTCTTGGTACTATAAGAATACTTGATGCTATAAAAGATACTAGGATAAAAACTAAATTCTATCAGGCATCAACAAGCGAATTATATGGAAAAGTTGTTGAAACTCCTCAAACAGAAAAAACACCTTTCTATCCTAGAAGTCCGTATGCATGTGCTAAATTATATTCATATTGGATAACTGTTAATTACAGAGAAAGCTACGATATGTACGCTTGCAATGGTATACTATTTAATCATGAAAGTCCAAGACGCGGTGAAACTTTTGTAACAAAAAAAATCACACATGCTATAGCTAGAATACTTAATAAAGAACAAGATAAATTATATTTAGGAAACTTGGATTCTAAAAGAGACTGGGGATATGCTAAAGATTATGTTGAGGCTATGTGGCTTATGCTGCAGCAAGAAAAGGCTGATGATTATGTTATAGCTACAGGTGAAACTCATTCAGTAAGAGAATTTTTAGATGAAGCTTTCGGACTTGTTGGGCTTGATTGGAAAAAGTATGTAGAGATAGATCCTAGATATTATAGACCTGCTGAGGTTGATCTTTTACTTGGAGATCCTACAAAAGCAAAAGAAAAATTAGGATGGAAGCCAAAAACTACTTTCAAAGAATTAGTAAAAATAATGCTTGAATATGATCTAAATAATGTTGGATTAAGTTTAGATAAATTAAAAAAATAAAGTCATTTATGAAAGATAAATTATTATTAAAAAAGAATTTGATTGAGTATTTAGTTTGGCCTATTCCTATAAGGATCATAAGAAATAAAATAAGAATAGATTCTGTTTATTTAAAAGATTTGGGATACAAAATAAATTATAATCATTACAAAAATAGTATAAAGGATAAAAAAACATTTTTTGTCAGAAATGATTGGCCTGTAAATGAAAAAGAGTTTAGTGAAAATATTTTTTATAATTTAATAAAAAAATATTATATTAATGATTTAGAAATAGGATATAATCCTGATATAGAATATTTCGGACCTGTAGGTAAAAGATATTTTTTAGAGCATTCTAAAGCTAAAATAAAAATATTTTATACGGGTGAATGCGTATCTAAAAATGCCATTAATAAAACTTGGGCACAATATTCTGATAACTGCATTGATTATGTTGATTTGTCGCTTAGTTTTGATAGATTAGATGAAAATAGGTATAAAAATTATGTGCGTTTCCCAATTTGGATATATGCTAATTTCCCTGAAATATTGCATAGTAAAAATTATACTAAAGATGATATAAAAAAAGTTATAGATAATATTAATAAAGCTAAATCAAAAAAAAATAAATTTGCTTCGTTAATTGCTAGTCATGATATAAGCAATATAAGAACTCAAATGTATAATAAAATATATAAAATAGATTATATAAATTGTCCTGGGAAGTTATTTCATAATGATGATACATTAAAACAAGATTTTAATAATGATAAAATAGAATATCTGAGAGATTTTAAATTCAATATATGTCCTGAAAATACTATTAGTGATGGATATATAACTGAAAAACTTTTTGATGCTTTTAAGTCAGGCTGCATACCCATATATAATGGCGATGAAAACATAGAACTTGATTTAGTTAATAAGAATGCATTACTATTTTTTAAAAAAGATGAAGATAATGATGAAGTTATAAAAGAAATAGAAAAATTACATAAAGATGACAAATTATTTGATTCTTTTCAGAAACAGATAAAAATATATGATTCTATGGTTGATTATCTTTGGGAAAGAAGAACTAAAATACTGAATAGATTAGAAACTCTCATAAATGAAAGATTAAAATAATATAATTTTAATGTTTAAATAAGCGGACATCTATATAATAATGAAATATAATATTACTATAGATTAACACTCTATATCATAATTTATTATACAGATTTGTTTTATTTATAAAAATAAAGTACAATTAAAAAATATATACATAAATAACAAATTATTTAATTTTTTGAAACAAATAAATTTAAACTTTAATTAAGTATAAAAATTGGAGATTTTTATATGGATAGAAATTTTGTACATTATTTAATATGGTTTATACCAATTAGAAGTTTGAGAGATAAATTGAGATGGTCAATTATGAGAGAGCATCTTAGTACAAGGAATTTTTGTTATTGGGTAAATTATCTATTTTATTCAAAAAATGTTAAAAATAAGAAAACATTTTTTATTACTAATGATTGGGCAATGGATGAAAAAGAATTTTATAAAAGTGGCTTTTATAATTTAATAAAAAAATATTATATTAATGACTTAGAAGTTAGTTATAAAGCAGACATAGAAGTTTTTGGCCCTATAGGTAATAGATATTTTTTAGAAAAATCAAAGGCTAAAATAAAAATATTTTATACAGGTGAATGCGTATCAAATAGTGCTGTTGATAAAAGTTGGTCTAAATATTCGGATAATTGTATTAATGATGTTGATTTATCACTTAGTTTTGACAGATTAGATGAAAATAAATGTCAAAATTATGTTAGATTTCCTGTATGGATATTTTATCACTTTAATGGAATATTAGATAATAAAGATTATACTAAAGATGATATAAAAAAAGTTATAGATAATATTAATAATGCTAAGTCAAAAAAGAATAAATTTGCTTCATTAGTTGCAGGTCATGATGTAAGCAATATAAGAGCTCAAATGTATGATAAAATATTAAAAATAGATAATATAAGCTGTCCGGGAAAATTATTTCATAATGATGATACATTAAAAGAAGATTTTAATAATAATAAAATAGAATATTTAATATAACACTTTTATTATTTTCTAGCATTTCAAGTAAAGATTTAAACTTATCTGCCGCATATTCATATTCTTTTTTTTCTAATAAGTCTAAAGCCTTTTCATAAACTATAAAAAACATTCTTAATTTAATCATCTTTAATTCCTCTTTTTTAATTATTTATTTATGTGATGACAATAACTCTGTTCCTAAAGATAGCAAGTTCTTTTCCGCAGAAAATAAACTTTTTTCCACTTATTAATTAAAATTAAGGCAAAAAAAATAGGACTGTTTTTAGCAGCCCTACAAAAAATTATTTTTCCTTATCTTTTCTTTGACAGTTGATTATATAATCTTTTATATAATCTTAAATCATTAGTCATACTAGAATAATATTTAAATTTCCCTCTCTTTGTAAAAACTAAACAATTCACATTTTTTTTATATAAAGCATATTTTTCTCTATCAAATACTATAATACTATTTTTATTTTCTAATATTAATAAATTATTACCTAATTTTTTTTTGGCATCTTCTAATGTTGTTATTTTATTATCCATATATAACCTCTTTTTTAATTATTTATTTATGTGATGACAATAACTCTGTTCCTAAAGATAGCAAGTTCTTTTCCGTAAAAAAATTATTTTTTAAATTGCCAAATTGTTAAATTGGTTATTTTTATAATTTTTTATCAATAAAATAATATAATTCAAAAAAGGAGATTTTAATGGATTCTAGAAATGGTATTACTATTAATTTTAATCAAGATATATATAGATGGGTTGTAAAAATGGTTGAAAAATCTAAGGCTGATCCTTTGAACTATTCTAATGCCACATTTGGAGGTTTTGTGCAGGCTTGTGTTGCAAAAGCCAAAAAAGAATGGGAAGAGAAAGGCAGCGAGATGCAGAAATTACAAAAAAGAGTAGCTGCATTAGAAGAGACTGTAAAAAGAATTGATGAATTAGAAAATAAAATTAAAGAATTAGAAAAATAATGCTGATACCCCCTAATAAAAAAGTTATCGCCATGCACAAAAGACTCCCCACTCGTTGCACCGATTGAAATCCTGTAGAGATTTTACCCACCCCCACCAAACAAATATAAATCAGTTATAATTTTATTTAATGAATAAAAGTTAAAAAAAAATTATTTTTTTATTAAATTACTATTGACTTTTTGATTAAATGCGTATATAATATGTATATATTCAACGAAAGGAGGATATAAAAATATGGAAGCTATAACTTTCATAACTGCAGTGATATACTTGTTAGCCGCAATTATATCATTAGTTAATAGCATAAGAAAATAAGCTATTAATAAGCAGTAGAAAGCGGTTGGGGCTCCGACAAGCTCCAGCCGTAGCTTCCATATAACTATTATTATATATATATATAATAATAAGTCAATATAAATCAAGGAATAAGTTATGGAAAAAAAAGTAACAGAAAATAGAGGCGGTAAAAGAGAAGGTGCTGGAAGACCTGTCATAGATATTAACAAAGGTAAAATGAATAGACATAATATAACTATGCATGATGATATATGGAACAGTATAGTAGAAAAGGCTGCCGAACTTAATTTATCAGCTAGTCAGTATATAGCTATGATACATAAAGAATATATGAATAAGTAGAGCCACTTCGTAAGCCTTTGCGGCAGGATAATAATAGTTGCGATAACATAAATTATCGCAACAATAAAATATTATTCTACCTCCAAACTTTTTAAGTATATTCCTGTTATAGCTATACTGCTATGATTTAATGCCTGCCTAATGAGTTCTATATCTTTAGTTTGTTTGTATAATCNAGGTAAAATAAAAGCTGCCTACTCTATACCTGATATAAGGCCTTATTTTGTAGGTGCCTATTCGGCAAAAGAAGTGGGGTGTGGCACGACTGTGTACTTCGTAGGGCTAGTCCCCACAAAATTATAAAAAATTAGTTTTGAAACAAGTCTATTATAATTATTAATAAAATTTTATTACTGTTCTTTTCACCACTTCGCTTGACTACGGCACAAAAAACTAAAAATTATTACTATATATTGAGTATTAGTCCTCCATCTCTCATAATGTATTTTGTATCAGCATAATTCTCTATCAATTCATCATGCGAAATAAAAAAGCCTATGCCGTTTCTTCTCTTTATAGTTCTTCTTATATATTCATAAATAAACTTGCTCGTGTCAGTATCTAAATTCGCACTTATCTCATCGCCGAATATATAAGGGGCTTCGCTTACCAATGCTCTAGCTATGGCAACTCTCTGTTTTTGTCCTCCTGAAAGCTGTTCTGGTTTTTTCTTTTTTAAATTATCTATTTTTAAGTTTTCTAATATTTCATTAACTTTTTTATTTATATTAGAAGAACTTTCATTTAAAAATTTAAGAGGAAGTGCCACATTATCAAATACACTCTGAGTTTTTAATAGTTCAAGCGACTGTAAAATAAGCCCGATATTTAAAAGTCTGAAACTGCTTCTTTCTCTATCACTCAATCTTGAAACCTCTTTATCATTCCAATAAACTGCTCCCTCTGTAGGAATATCTATACTTGAAAGTATATGAAGAAGCGTACTTTTACCAGCTCCAGAAACTCCAGCCACCCAAACAATTTCTCCGTCTTTTATCTCCAAACTAATATTTTTATTTGCTGCTATATTATAATCTTTAGTCTTATATATTTTTGATATATTTTCGCATTTTATCATAATTAAAAGTCAGCCCCCTCCGCACTTAAAAATCCGTCATTACCTTTATCGTAAGAGCTTTTTAATAAATATCCGTAAAAACCTTTAGGATACATTTTCAAAGCATTATCCAATTCTTCAAATGCCTTATCTGTTTCATTTACTTTCATATATGCCATAGACCTGTAAATATAAGCTCTGTAAATCATATAATTAGGCAAATTACTTGTATCATTTAATGATGTCATCACAGAATAGTATGCCGCATTATTATAAAAACTCAAAGTAGCTATCTGCCACATTCCATAAACCTGCTTTGCTCTTATATTATTTTTGTTCTTTAATAAAGATAAACGAGAATAAATATACATATCAACAATCACACTGTAAGGATATTTTTTATTGAAAAAAGCAAGAGAAGCAAAAGAATTAGCAAAATTAGCATAAGCTCCGTAAATATCAGAAGAGCCTTTCTTAAAAACTTTATCCTTTTTAAGATCTTTATATATATCCCCTAATATTTTATAATCCTCTTCAAAACTTCCGCTTGCTATAGATACATTAGCCCATAGAGTGTAACATTCTATACTTAAATACATTTTCTCCTCTTCGCTTAAATTACTGTTTTTTATTCTGTTTAAAATATCTTTAGCCTCGCTCGTTCTTACAAGTCTCTCACCTGAATGATATTCATTATTTTTATTATCTATTTCTTTTAATACAGCATTAGCCTCGCTTGAAACCTCAGCGTATAATCCTAAGAAAGAACTAATAAAAATCAAAACAATCACTCTAAACATTTTAATATCCTTATTTATTACAGCAATTTTATATATACTAACAATTTTTAAGTTTATAATCTATTATAATAATCTTATATATAACTATATATTAATTAAACATTCCTTTTCCTTTATTATTCATATCAATAACATTTTTTATAAAAGCCCCCTCTGGAAATATATCTTTTGCCATTTTTATGTACTTATCATAATTGGCTTTATCATTATTTTTAAAATAAGCCTGAGAAGTCCATAAATAAACTATATGTTTTTCCCATTTCTCTTTGGCATTACTTTCAGCCTTTTTAAATATTGGAATTGCTTTATCTATTCCGCCTCCTACAAACTCCGGACTGTACGCTGTAAGTATTGCTTTGCCCAAAAGCGAAGGAAAATGATTGGCATTTACTTTTAAAGCATTATCATATATCTCCCCAGCTTTTGCTGAAAGTTTTATAACATCATTAAATGAAGAATAATTAATAGCACCGCTCATCACATCAGCAACAGAAGACATATAATCAGCATCTTTTTCTGAAAGTAACGGAGTATTCTTATTTATATTATCATTTAATAATTTATAAGTCTCTCTTTTACTTTTAGGATTCATATATATATACATAAGTAAAATAAGATTCTCATAAGTTTGTTTTTCTATATTTCCATAATTACCATTTTTTATTTTTTCTATAACAGCATTTAAATCCCCTTCTTTATTTGTATTAATCATATAGTAAAGATTATAAAGCTCATTAAAATCCTTACTATATGAAAAAGCTGAAAGAGTCAAACTTAAAGATAAAAATAAAACTGTTAAAAATTTTTTTATCATATTTAATCCTCCCTTACATAAAACTGCTTGGTAATAATGTTAATTCTCTTTATTCAAATTATTCGTATTAGCAAAAAACGCTTTGTCTTTTATCTTCATACTTATAATTTCAAACAATCTAAAAAATATATAATATAAAATGCCAATCACTATTGAATAAATAGGAGAATATAAAAAAGCAGGAAGTATAAAAAATACACTAAATATAGTAGTACAAAATATTGCAATTAAACTTAATACTTCTGAATCAAAAGGTATTAAATAAAATGATAAACTCAATGCTGTATAAAAGATTAAGCACAAAAAAGAAAATATTATTTTATTTTTGATATCCGCCATAAATAATAAACTCCAAAACATTAAAACACTATAGTGCTTATTATCAAATTCATAACCAAACTTTTATTATTATCAATACCAAAAGTTAATTGCAAAGGTGTTGAGCCGTAAAGGTTATATCCTATTCCTCCGCCAACAACATATAATAAATTTCCTTTATCAATACTGCTTTCAAAATATTTTCCGTATCCAACATTTCCAAAAGCAACTAAGTATATATCATTAAAACCAGATGGAAGAAATCTCATAAAAAATTTATATTCAAGATGAACAAATGTAAGAAAATCCATATTTTTAAGATGAGCTTCTAAATTACTTAAAGGCATCATCATAAGAGAGTATAAATATTTAAACCCTATAGAATATTTTTTCTCGCTTTTATCAAAATAAGCACTGTATCCTATATAAGGCATAATACCAAGCTCTCCCCAATAATGAAAGAATGAATATGGCATACTAGCTGAAACATTATACGAATACTGATTTTCATTAGGTATAATACTTGCCCCTACTCCAGCATTGAATTTCAACTTATTAACTCCGTCATCAACAAATGTAGAACTTAAACCAACACTTTGATTAATCTTAAAAATAGAACTTAATCTGTAAACCTCCCTCTCAGAAGAAAGTATCTTTCCTATATTCATTCCATAATAAATCATTACATTATCAAAAGAATATCCTAATTTTAATTGTCCGTAATATTCTAAATCTTTATAATTAAATGTAGAAAAAGGAGGCGTTATTCCTTGTTTATAATTTAAATCTATAAAAAATCTTCTGTATCTGTACTCCATTCCAATATTAGCAAATATTCCAAATGATGACTCAGAGCCGTAATCAAAACTTATTCCTACACGAGGTACATATACAAAATGTGAATTCTTTTTATATGCATATCCTAAATCAACAGAAAATGGAAACCCAAAATAATTATAACTATAATGAAAACCAGATTTTACAAAATCATTCTGAGCAAAAAGAAAACTTGACAATATAAGAAATACTAATAATATTTTCTTCAAAGCAGTACACCTACTATTTATATTATATTACAATTATAGCATAAGTATTATATATGTCAATATAATTTGTAAATTTATTTTTTATATTCAAATATCTTACTCCTAAATAAATGATAATCTGCAATTATAGAAAATAGTCCAATTCAATATTCCCATAAAGCCCAAACAAACCATAAATAATGATTATATTTAATAGTAACAATATTTATAACAAGCATTACTACTGAATAAATTATAACTGCAATAATAGAGTTTTTTAAATTAATTTTATAAATATCATGACTATACTTTATTATTTTAGGTTTGATATTATCAGAAAAATTTCAAAGCGAATAAATAACTATATAAATAAATAACATCAAATAAAAATAAGGCATAGTAAGTTTATATCCGATTTTAGTAGTTTCATTAAAAAAACTTAAATTATCTATAATCAAACCCAAAATAAAAGCCAAAAAAGCTGCAGAAAAAGATGATATTAAAGCTGTTAATATTTTTATATAAACATTATAAACAATTTTAGCATCTTTACTTATATCTTCAAAAACTTCATCAATATTTCCGAGATTTTCTATAGCTTTAGTGCATGCTTCTTCATATTTCATTCCATTTTTTACATAATCTAATCTTTAACTTTAGAATTAAGCATATATTTTATTTCATCTAACTGTTCAAGTACTTCTTTAGTATTTGGAATTTCTTTTTAATATTTTTATAAAACTCATTAATATTCATTACTATTTCCATTAATATTTTTATCAGAATTTTTAAAAAACTTATAAAAGAAAAATACAGTCAAAGGCCAAGATAAAAAATATATAATAACAAATACAAACCAAATATGATGCGGACTAAAGAACATATTGAATATAAATACGGCTAAAGATATAATAAAAAAACCTATTATAGAATATTTTAAATTGATTTTATAATAATTATAAGTATATTCAACTACCTCATATATACTACGCATATTAATAAATGGTATAACTGTAGTTAAAAAAATAGCAATTATTCCAGAAATAATAAAAAATATACTAGCAATCAATGAATTATTTATATAAGAAAAAAATGATATATTATTATTTTTCAAAGATATAAAGCATAATAATAAACTTAAAAAAGCCGCAATAAAAATATCAATAATACCGGCAAATAAATATAATATATATTTATTAATAATTTTTGCATCCTTGGATAATTCTTCAAGAAGTGAATCTACATTCCCGAAAGATTTAAGAGCCTTTTTAAAAGCTTCTTCTTTAGAATCATTTATATATTCTTCACTTTTCATATATAAATAATTTCTAAACTCTTCAATCTGATCTCTAATTTTTTAAGTATTAGGGTATTTATTTTTCAGTTCATTACAAAAATCATCTATCATAATGTTTCTCTTTTATATAAAATCTATTCAATATCAAGAAGTTTATCTATTATCTTCTTTGTGAATAGCCATATATATCTATCTTCTTTCAAAAACTTTTTACCTTCTTCTGTAATTTTATAATATTTTCTTCTTCCGCCATGACTTTCATCGCCCCAATAACTTTCTATTAACTTCTTACCTTAAGAGCCTTCTTATAGCACTGTATAAAGTCTGACCATTAATCTCATATTCTCCATTAGTTTTATCAGTAATTAATTTAGAAAGCTCATAACCGTAAGAATCATTATACTCCAAAAAATGCAGAACCACAGCATCTATATTACCTCTTATAATATCACTTTCTATATACATTAATACTAATCCTAAACTAATTATAATATATTTTTTGAGGTAAGATAAATAAAGAATTTTGTCAATAACTAAAAAAAATAATTTATTATTTATCAGCATATCTAAAAGTATTAACTGCAAGAATTAAAGCAATTATTAAACATACTAGAAGTACAGCTATACCAATAAAATAAGCATGAAAATCAAAATAAAAAGCACCTCTAAAAGCATTCAAAAAATACTGAAAAATATTTAATTTGCTTAAAATTTGCACTATATTAGGAGCATTATATAATGAATAATACCCATCACTTAAAAACATAGAAGCCATTAAAATAATATTATATAATATACTTGCTGTCTCATTATTTTTTACAAGACTAGAAACAAAGAAGCTTATAAATATATAAAGCAAAGATGCCAATATAATTACAGGCAAAAATAAAAGTATAGAAACAAAATAAAATTCTAATTTAAAAAATAAAGCACATACAAAAAATACAAATAAACAACTTATAATAGATATTATTACCCAAGCACAAGATAAACTTATAATATATTTGTATAAAGGAAGAGGTGTTACTTTAAGCAGATTATAAACGCCTCGCATTCTCTGACTAAGTACATTAAAACTAGTAGTCATAAAAGAATAAGCAAGAACACTCACACAACTCATAGCAGTAAGTATATGCACAGTATAGCTTTCCATTTTGAAAAAAAGCCCTAATGATATAACTATCACCAAAGGAAAAAATATAGACCAAAATATAAGAAAAGGATCTCTTATAGCTTTTTTCATTGTAAGTTTAAATATAGTTTTCATAATTACTCTTTATTTATTATTATTTTACATAAAATTTAAAAATTTCAAAAACATATTAATATTTAGTAATATGCAGGTAAAGCTTCTCCAAACTGTCAAAGTTATATTTATTTAAAAGTTCTTCTTTGCTGCCACTTTCTAATATCTCGCCTTTATATAAAAATACTATTTTGCCAGCAAGGTCATCAACTTCCTCTAAATCATGAGAAGTAAAAAGTATAGTCTTATTATTTTTAACAAACTCTAATAACATATTTTTAACATTATACCTTTCTCTAGGATCCAAACTTGCAGTAGGCTCATCAAATATAAGTAAGTCCGGATTTTGCATAGTAGCTATCATTATAGCAAGTTTCTTCTGTTCACCCCCTGAAAGTTTTATAGCAAGAGTTTTAGGATTCAATCCGTATTTTTTTGTAATGCTTTCTATTTCTTCATCGGTCATCTTTATATCATAAAGTGCTGAAAACATTAATATATTATCTTTTACACTATATCCATCAAAAAATGGAGTAGACTGAAGCTGAACTCCTATATGTTTTTTATAATTATCTATATTTATTTTTAATTCGCCTTTATCAGCTTTTAATATTCCTAATAATATATTAATTAATGTAGTTTTTCCTGACCCATTAGGACCTACAAGTACTATTATTTCACCTTTATTTATATCAAAATTAACATTTTTTAAAATAACATTTTTATTAAATTTCTTTTCTATATTTCTAGCACTAATCAATGTTTCCATTATAACCAACTTAATTATTATCATAAATAACCTGCTGTATTAATAAAACTAATACAGCAGGCCTATTAATTTATTATAAACTATTATAATAAATTACTTGTTGATTGTTATGCTAACGCAGCAAGTACAACAACAAGTACAGCAACATCCTCCAGGAGTCAACACAACAGATTGACTTTTTAGAGAACATGTTGTTCTTAGTTTAGAAGAATATCTAATCATATAACAACTCCTTTTGATGTTTTTTATATTAAATTTTCTATATAAAATATATAAAAAAATTAATACCTAATTTTTATAAAATTTGCCCATATTCTCAAACTGCCCAAAATAATAAAGCGTAAAAGATATATTGGCAAATATAGAAGGAATTAAACTTCCGCTATACTCAAATGAGATAGTATTAATAGCTGTAACAACAAAACAAGCTATTGTAAATATCAATGCCTGCTTTATACTATTTACTCTCAAAATTTCTTCTAATGAAAATAAAATACTTACTATGAAAATAATAAAAAATATACTGTAATCGCTAAACTTCATTTTCACAGCTGAGTATATTACTCCGTTAAAGAATAAACATTTAATTATACTGGCAAACATTATCAAAGTCCATTTAGGATTTCTTCTTGAAGAATAAAGCATATATACTGAAGGAACCAATAATATATTATTAAAGATAGTATTTACTTTTATATCTCTATTTAATATACTTATTACACTCATAATAAATTCAAAAGAAGATATAACAGCAAAAATATTTATAAAAATATAAATTACATATTTTCTTTCTATACATAAATAGAATAAAATATTTTGTTTTTGTACTAAACTTATTATAACAGCAAAAAAAATCATTAATAGCCAATATATATAAGTGCTTACATAAACATACATTTCATCATATTCAAGCTTGCTATGATTCATTAATTTAAAACAAATATTATTAATTATATTAGTATGTTCTAAAAACTTGATTATAATGCCTAATATAAAAGATACCGCTATATAAGGTAAAAGAGTTAAAAATATCAATTTAATGCCTCTCTTTTATTTATTCTAAATGATAGTATATATAAAATAAAGTTCTGTAAAAAATGAGTAATTACAGGTGCTATTATACTAAAAGAAGAAAATACAAACAATAAAGAATAAATAATACCTACAATAAACTTCTGAAATACAGCATTAGCTCCGAAATATATATGATTAATGGAATATACAAATGCTGAAAGTATAATAATAATATGAATATTAATATTAAATATATTATAAGTGATATTAAAAAAAACCTGCCTGAAAATCACCTCTTCACATAAAGCACCTATGAATATTATTATTATATCAAATAATATATTATTTTTTTCTATTATTTCATGAACTTCTATACTTTTTATCCAGAATTTATATTTAAAAAAATGAATCAGCATTGCCTCAAATATTTCTAATCCAATACATACAAAGGACATAATAAAAGCTAAAACAACAAAATAAATATCAATATGATAATTAATTATTCCTATATATCCTGTAAAAAATACCATTATCACAAATAAAAGATAACTTAAACTATTTGGAAGTATAGTATTAATCTTTCCTAAATTTAATTTGAAAAATATTCCTACCAAAGAAGTAGGAAAAGAAATGGCAAGCAGTACAAGAAAAGCACTAAGGTAATGGGTGTGGAAATTCATTATTTGAAATTCCTCCATTATTAATAATTCTAGGGTGCTTACTGTAAGGGAAAGCAGGCATTGACATTTGAACAAGCTCCGGAATATATACACGAATAACATGCAAATCTTTATCCGATATTTCGGCAGATGTAATATCCAAATAAACTGCATATTTAGATACATTATAAAGACCTTTTAATAAATACTCCAAATCAGACTCAGTATTTACTTCAAGGTTTTTATATTTTTTTAATTCGATTTTTTCCTGAACTTTACTGTTAATAAATTTTAAATTCTTATCTTTATTGCCAGCATCAGCCCAATAATTGACATTACTGTCAAGATTAAGATAATTTTTTTCAGATACAGTATCCAAATAATCCGCCGGCATTGATAAAGGTCCGTTAATATTTAATGTAAGTATAGCTAAAGCCTCCATAAAGGCTCTGTATATAACTTTTCTAGGATTAAGCCCCGAAGAAGCCCCTACAACAATATAAGGAGATTTTTCACTTTTATTTACAAGCATAACAGTAAAAACATATCCTAATTTTTTATCAACTGTATAATCAAAAACTCTAATATTATAATCAATATCTTTTAAAATACTATTTATAACTTCATTAAGAATATCATCATCAATAATAACTTCTTTGACTTTACTCTCTGTATACCATTTTATCATGCATGCATCGCATTCTATAATTTCATTGACAGCAGATTTCAAGGCAAGCGGAATACTTTTATGACTTGCACTTCCCTTTGAAAATCCTCCTATAAATATCTTTTCCTTCTTATCCCTTCTAATAATATGAGATAAAAAGAAATTCTGTGCAGGTACATAATACTCTTTTTCTTTGTCAAATAAAGAAGGAAGAAGTACCCAAGACAATACATCATCTTCTGTTATATTTTCTAAAATACCTATACTATTTAATTTATTACAGTCTTCATCGCTATATATTTTAACATATTCAAAAGGTATTATATTATCAGGATACTTTTCTTTTAATTGATTATAGGAGGCATATTTTAATTTTTCTTCAAAGTATAAATTTGCTGTAAATAATGCATATCTTTCAATGCCTTCTCCCAATAATCTAATAACAGCCTCATCTCTATAAATACCATAACCTGAAAGATGATAATTAACTTCAGCATTATCGCCTAATAATATTTTATGATAATCCGGAAGCATAGCAGTACATGTATTGATATTTTTAGCAATAACAGAATTAGCCTGCATTATAATAAGAGAATCCATAATACCTGTCTGATGGCCGCAAATAGAATTGTATTTATTTAATATATTTTTATGGCTTGGGTAATATTTAATCATATATTGTCCATTATTTAATCATTTTATTATTACTTTGCTTGAAAATTTTTCTATTATCTCTTTTGAAGAAGTATACATCTCATTATATTTAGCCTTACTTATATGACCGCAAACAGGACAGAAAGGTACTCTAAGTAAATCCTGAATTTGAATCTCTATTGAAGGTATATAAACATTAATAACTCGCCCTGATAGTTTGCATTTACCTATAGATGCAAATAAAAATGCTTCGTATAATGCAAGAGAAGTAAATGTCTGTAAAATAGGTATTATATAAGTTCTTTTAGCATTATATTTAAAATTCATAGTCTGCTTAACAAATTTATTATAAACTGATAAACTTTCATTTCTAGCCACTACTCTATTTTCAAAACATTCATAACATCCGGTTTCTTTACCTTTTATTGTAGTAATATTTAAAAATGGTCCATCTAATATTGATATAACTATTGGTATAGATTTATCCAGAAGAAGTCTATTTATATTTCTAAGTAAATTTAATCTAGGCTTCTCAACACTTACAACAATACAGGAAATATCATCAAATAATTTTATTAATTCTTTATGTTCTTCTATATTTTCAATGGCATCTGTAGTATCTGTAAGATTTGCTTTCTCTATTTTTTTTATATCATCAATATCCATCATGATGACATTCATATACAAATCTTCTGATGTTAATTTTGCATACTCTTTTAATCTGTCATTATCAGTAATGAACATTATTTTATTCTTCTGAACCTTACTTTCATCTGGTATATCATAAAAATATTCTCCTATAAACTCATAAACAGTATTAAGCATATTATTTTTTTTATCATCATACTCTAAAAATCTATTACCTATAAGAGAAGATATGATATCATTCAAAAAGTTACTATCTTTATCATTAAGAGAAAATTTCTTTACTATATCATCAAAAGAAATTAGTTTATCATCAAAAAGTTCTTTAGAAATGAACATAACAGCTTCTTTTATATCATCATTTAATTCATTAAGCCCTAAAGAAGCCTCCTCAAAATTCCATACTCCTTTTCTAAATCTAATCTCATCATCAGAATTAAAGAAAATACTTACATTATCATAAAGTTTAATATTTTTTTTAGCCATTTTCACTAACCTATTATTTTTTATATATTTTATATAACATAAATTTAATTATTTTATTTTGAAAGTAAAGTCAAATGCACAACATGATTTGTATTACCGTCAATATTAAGTAAATCTTCGGATAAAGTTTTATTAAATCCTCCAATATCACATGCAGAAATACCGCTTGCAGCAGCAGTAAGCTGTATATTTTGAGCAATCTCTCCTGTTTCTATCAAAGCAAATTGAAGTCCCATATCTCCGTACTTCCTCGAATTCTCATACAAACTATAAACATAATAAACAGATAATGCTACTTTTCTTAAATCTATACCGCCTCCGAAAAAATTATTATTATAATAATTTTCTAAATCTTCATTGCTAAATAATTTTATTTTTTCAAGCGAATGAGTAAAAGGCATGTATTTATATATACCTTTATCAAGATTATTTATATTAAGTGCGACTATATAAAGATATATAGGATAAAGTCCTCCGCCTGAAGGAGCTGTTCTCACCTTTGATATATATTTATCTCCGAAAGTTATTGTACCATATTCATTTTTATTTAAATTAAAATCAAAATCTCCTGAAATCCCATCTCCATAATAAAGCAAAGTAGATAAATCAACTAATGTTAATGGATTGCCTTTAAAATCTCTTCTACTTCTTCTTGACCTTATTACAGATCCTATAGGGGCATTAATGTTTTTATACAGCGGAAGTTTCAATGCATTTCCCTTTTTATGCACTTCTTCTTCTAATAATACCCTGTTACTTAAAGCCGCATCTATAGGAAATAATGAATAACTTACAACATTTAACATAGTAGATAAATCTATTGATGATTTTTTAGAGTTTAAAAGATATTCCTCACTAATATTTCTATTTACTTCTGAATGCATCGCAGCCCTGTATGATGATTCAGAAGTTTTCATCCCTATAGTATCTGCATAAATAGAAACCGGTATATTGGAAGAAAAATTTACAATACTAAAAAGCAACGGTATTTCCTTTGCTTCTAATTCTTCTTTTGATACCTCTACTTTTTTTAATTCATTTTTTAACTTTTTATCTTTCATATAAACAACTATCTCTAATTATATTATAAACAACAAATAATTAATTTACTAAAAAACATTTATAATTATATTATTATAAACAGCAAATAATTAATTTAGTAAAAAATATTTATAATTATATTATTATAAACAGCAAATAATTAATTTAGTAAAAAATATTAAATTATAATTTAATATTTTTTACTAAATTAATTAAAATTCTATTCATTATGTAATAAAGGCTATATTTTAGTAATAAAACTACAAATAATATATTTTATAGTTCTATATAACCATAATAACAAATATTAAATGCTCTATAAAATTACTTAAAAAACTATAAAATATATTTTATAATTTTTATACAATTCTTATTATACAAAAATATGGTTATATAAATATATTCAAATATTAAAAACATATAATAAACTTTTTCATGACTTTTATAACAGAAGTAAAAATATATATAAATACTCATAAAAAATATAATGTGCATATTATAAAATATTACAAATTATTGTATTGACAAAATTTAAATATGGTTTATAATGAACAATGTTCAATATAAAAGTATTAAGCAGTATGTATTGAACTTTTATTTTTAAATAATACTGAACATTGTTCAATATATAGCAATGCTTATTATGTATTTGAACAAGCAAAACTTGCACATAGCTGATAAAATTAATATTCGGCTAAGATAATATATTAAAAAAAACTATATAAAAAAGGACTATTTAATGAATAATATTATAACTTCAAAAGAAGATATATTAAAAGCAAGCAGAGAATTAATAAAAAGAAAAGGTATTAATTCTATTAATATGCGTTCAGTTGCTGAAGAAGCTAATATTGCTGTAGGATCTATATATAATTATTTTAAGTCTAAAGAGGAATTAACTATTGCTGTTATAGTAAGCGTATGGCTTGATATATTTCATCCTTTAAATGTTTGTTTGGAATCTGATAACTTTTTAGATATTGTTGATACTATATTCAAAAGTTTGGATAAAGGAAACAAAAAATATCCTAATTTTTTATCTATGCATTCCACTATGCTCTTTGGAAAAAATAAAAGCAAAGGCATTAATATGATGAATAAAGTACAAAAACATATTAAAGACGGATTATATAAAACTCTTATGAATGATAAAAAAGTAAGGGAAGATGCATTTAATAATAATTTTACAGCTGATAAATTTATAGATACAATATTATCATTTATTATAAATTCTATGATTAATGCTAATTATGATGGTTCTGTAATAAAAGAAATAATAAAAAGAACCATTTATTAATATATATAAATAAAAAATAAAAGGAAAAATTATGATTAATAGAAGATTAATATCATTAATGGGCAATGCTAAAAAATACATAGCATGGCATGTTATAATACAGCTTGTAAATTTGGCTCTGAATATAACAGCTGTATTTTTCATGGCCGATATTATACAGAAGGCTTCACAAGGTAATGTACTAAAAGAAGATATATTAAAAACGGCTATTGCTATTTTTGTTATAATAATATTAAGGTTCAGATTTAATATTTTAATGGCCGACATGTCATATCATGCTTCTGGAAGAGTAAAGCAGACTTTAAGAGAAAAAATGTATTCAAAACTTCTTACACTAGGAAGCAGATATAAAGAAAAATTTTCTACAAGTGAAATAGTACAAATATCTATGGAGGGAGTTGATCAATTAGAAACTTATTTCGGACGATATCTTCCGCAGTTTTTCTATAGTATGATAGCTCCTATAGTTCTTTTTTGCGTACTTTCTACTATAAGCATAAAATCGGCTGTTATACTTTTAATATGTGTACCTCTTATACCTATATCAATTATTGCTATAGTAAAAATTGCTAAAAAAATATTAAAAAAATATTGGGGAAGCTACAGCAATTTGGGAGAGATATTTTTAGAAGATGTGCAGGGACTTACCACTTTAAAAATATATAAAGCTGATAAAAAGAAAAATGAAGAGATGAATATAGAAGCTGAAAAATTTAGAATTGCTACTATGAATCTTCTTTTTATGCAGCTTAATTCTACAACTATAATGGATATAATAGCGTATGGAGGAGCTGCTTTGGGAGTGATAATATCTGTACTTGAATATATGAAAGGAAATATTAATCTTGCCGGCACATTTACTATAATAATGCTTTCTGCAGAGTTTTTTATTCCATTAAGACTTTTAGGCTCATTCTTTCATATTGCTATGAATGGCATATCGGCAAGCGATAAGATGTTTGAAATACTTGATATGAAAGATGATGATAAAAGAATAAATAATATTAGTAAAGACAATAAAGAGGTTATATTTAAAGATGTAAGTTTTGCCTACAATAAAGAAAAAACTATATTAAAAAATATTAATATGACTATAAAAGAAAAATCATTTGTTTCTATAGTAGGAGTTTCAGGTTCCGGTAAAAGCACTATTGCTGGGCTTATATCATTAAGAAATGAAAATTATAAAGGCTCAATAAAAATTGGAAACATAGAGCTTGATACAATAAATAAAGATGATTTATACAAAAAAATAGCCTCTGTAGATCATAATAGTTATTTGTTTGAAGGAACAGTATATGATAATTTAAAAATGGCAGGCAGCACAATAACAGAAAATCAGATGAATGAGGCATTAAAAAAAGTTGAACTTTATGATTTTCTACAGACTGAAAACGGACTTAATACAGTAATAATGGAAAAGGCTGCTAATTTATCCGGAGGACAAAGACAGAGATTAGCTTTAGCTAGGGCTATACTTTTTAATGCTGATATATATATATTTGATGAGGCTACTTCTAATGTTGATGTTGAAAGCGAGGAAAGCATTATGAAGGTTATAAGAGATATTGCCAAAGAAAAGACTGTTATATTAATATCTCATAGACTTTATAACTGTGTGCCTTCTGATCATATATATTTCTTAAAAGATGGAATAATAATGGAAGAAGGAAATCATGATAAATTGATGAGCTTAAACGGAGAATATGCAAAAATCTTCAATGAACAAAGTAATTTGGAAAGCATAACTAAAGGCGAAAGTTTAAGCATAGCAATTTAATATTAATCATTAATAATTTAATAGGAGTTTATAATGCGTAGAAGCGGTATAAAAATTATGGCGGAACTAATTGGATTAATTGCTCCGCTTATGCATGTTATGATATTAGCTATCACTACAGGAGTTTTAGGATTTTTATGTGCTATATCAATAACCATATTCGGGGGATATGCTATATTAACATATATTGGACTGAATTCTTTATTCACAATAAAAACAATATTTATAATAGTTTTAATGCTTGCTTGTTTAAGAGGATTCTTTCACTATATAGAACAGCTTAGCAATCACTTTATAGCTTTTAAATTACTTGCTTTAATAAGAGATAAAGTTTTTAAGGCTTTAAGAAAATTATCTCCTGCCAAACTAGAAGGAAGAGATAAAGGAAATCTAATAGCACTTATTACAAGCGATATAGAATTATTAGAAGTGTTTTATGCCCATACTATTTCACCTATAGCTATAGGAGTATTAACTTCAATTATCATGACAATATTTATAGGAAGTTTTAATGTTATATTAGGTGCTATTGCTTTTCTGGGATATTTTACTATAGGTTTTATTATTCCATATTTTTCATCAAAATTCGGAAAAAATGATGGTATGGCTTATAGAAATAATTTTGGAAAATTAAATAGTTATTTTCTTGACAGTTTATGGGGAATAAAAGAAATACTTCAATTCGGATACGGTGAGAAAAGAATAGAAAATATAAAGAGTAAAACTGATGACTTAATGGAATTAAATAAAAAATTAAAAAAATATGAAGGCGTAATATCAGGGCTTACAACTTCTGCTGTATCATTATTTACATTGGCTGTTCTTGTTATAAGTATAATAATATCAAAAGAATCAAATTTTACTGCTATTATAATACCTACTATAGCAATGGCAAGTTCTTTCGGACCTGTTATAGCATTAAGTAATTTATCAAACAATTTATTTATGACTTTAGCAAGCGGTGAGAGAGTATTAAACTTACTTAAAGAAAAACCTATTATAGAAGAAGTTTATGATGGTAAAAAAGAACTTTCTTTCAATGGTGTTAAATGCGAAGATGTGTATTTTGATTATGAAGGAGAAAAAATATTAAATGATTACAATTTGCAAATAGAGCCTAATAAAATAATAGGAATAAGCGGTAAAAGCGGAAGCGGAAAATCTACACTTCTTAAACTTTTTATGCGTTTTTGGGATATAAAAGAAGGAAGTATTAAAATATCAAATACAAATATAAAAGATATTAATACAGATACGCTTAGAGATATGGAAAGCTATGTAACTCAGGAAACTTCTATTTTTAAAGACACAATAGAAAATAATATAAAAATAGCAAATCAAAATGCATCAAGAGAAGAGGTTATAGAAGCATGCAAAAAAGCTTCATTACATGAATTTATTATGAGTTTGCCTGATGGTTATGATGCAAATGTAGGAGAACTTGGGGACACTTTATCAGGAGGGGAAAAGCAAAGAATTGGTATAGCAAGAAGTTTCTTACATAAAGCTCCTTTTATACTTCTTGATGAGCCTACAAGTAATCTTGATAGTTTGAATGAGGCTGTTATATTGAAATCTATAAAAGATAATAGTGAGAATAGAACTGTTGTTTTAGTTTCACATAGACTTTCAACTTTGAATATAGCTGATAAAATTTATAAGATGAAAACAGACAGGGTAAGTTAAAACTAAATTATGGATATAATCGAAATCCGTATGCTAATTTTTTATAAAATGAATAAAAATAGATTTTGATTATATCCATATTTAAATCATTTTGAATTTCTAAATAATAATATTTAAAAAATAAATACAAACATTACAGAATATAGAAAATATTATACATAATCAAAATTAATAGTAAGAAATTTATTTTTTAAATAAATGCATATATGGAACCCCAATTATTGCAGCCAAATCAACAGCTGAAAAATTTGCTTGTTCAATATTATAATCTGCCCCATTATCTAGTAATATTTTTATAACTTCTTCAGGCTGGTTTTTGATAATAGCTGTATGCAATGGGCTAACTCCTCTGTCATTAATTACATTAACATTGGCACCTCTTTCTATTAAAGCTGCAACTACATCAGCATTGCCTATCTGCACGGCAAGATGAAGACAGCTTATTTTATTATCTGCATAATTTACTTCTTCCTCTGTACTTTTTGATATAAGCTCTAGTAATTTATTTATATGATCCTCTAAATTAAAATCCTCATCATTTTTCTTTTTAATGATTTTAGTAAGCAAGTCATACAATTTGGATGTTTTATATAAATTAGCATTAATAGCCATTAAGCAAAACCTCTGCATTTAATATGATAACATTATAATATAAAATTAGAATTCTTGCAATAAAAAGTCCATAATATGAATGTAAAAAATTAATAAAACAACCCTATAAAAACAGATTTAGTATAATATAATTACAAAATATTATATAATTTTATCTATATATTTAGTTATGCTCTTTGCAGATGAAAAACTAGAAAATCTCCTTACAACATTTCCATTTCTATCTATTAGAAATTTTGTAAAATTCCATTTTATATTTTTATTAAATAAATAATTGCTATTGCTAATAAGATATGAATATAAAGGCTCTATATTCTTTCCTTTAACATCTATTTTTTTAAATCTATCAAAAGATGTATTATATCTTATTTTACAGAAACTATCTATTTTATCATCTGATTCCGGTGCCTGATTTAAAAATTGATTACAAGGAAAATCTAATATTTCAAAGCCTCTGCTACTATACATTTCATATATATTTTCTAAATACTCATACTGTTTAGTAAACCCGCATCTAGTAGCAGTATTAACTATCAAAATAACTTTATTTCTATACTTTGATAAAGATACATCATTACCATTGATATCTTTAACATAAAAATCATATATATTCATTGATTTTCTCTTTCTTTTTTCTTATATTCATTCCAAAGTTTATCCATTTCATCTAAAGACATATCTTCTAATTTTTTATTCATTTCATAAGCAGACTTTTCAACATATTGAAATCTCTTTGTAAATTTTTCATTAACTTTTATAAGAGAATTAACAGGATTAATCTTATTCATACGAGCAAAATCAAGAACAGTCATAATCAAATCCCCTATTTCTTCTTCCAAATGTTCTTTATCCTTCTCTTTATATGCTTCTTTAACTTCCAAAAGTTCTTCTTCTATCTTTGACAAAGAATCATCAATATGTTCGTATTCAAATCCGACACTAGCGGCTTTTTTCATTAATTTATAAGATTTTTCCATAATAGGAAGCGATTTAGGTATACCATCAAGTACACTTTTAAACTCATCAACACCATCAATACCCTTCTCTTCTTTTTTTATCTTATCCCATTGCTTAAGTATACCCTGAACATCTTTCACATCACTATCACCGAATACATGAGGATGCCTTCTTATAAGTTTTTCATTAATATTTTTGCAAACATCATCTATATTAAATTTATTTTCATCTTTAGCAAGCTCAGAAAAAAATACAACATGCAAAAGTACATCTCCAAGCTCTTCTTTAATATTCTCATAATCTCTATTATTAATAGCTTCTACAAGTTCATAAGCCTCTTCCAAAAAACAAGGAATTAAACTGTCAAAAGTCTGTACCTTATCCCAAGCACATCCATTCTCGCCTCTTAAAGTTTGTATTACAGATATAAGTTCTTCAAATGATTTCATTATTACAACTCTTCTAATTAAGTCTTGATATATTTACTTTCATATAATTAATTCTTCTAGGTTCAAGTATAGCATTATATATTACAGCATTTTTTATATCCAATGAAGAAAGCATATGATTGACTTGCCTTTTGTTTTCTGATGTTATAATATTATTAAAATTAGTGCTGACATCTTCTTTTTTTATAGAATTAATTTGAGATATTTTAGAATTATATTTTTCCTGAAGCTCCAATATTTCTCTATCATTGCTTGAAGTTTCATAATGACTAGTATATACATCTTCATTTTTGGTATTTTCTCTAAGAACTTCATCATTATACTTTTTTAAAGTATGAATATTCTTTTGTAATTCTCTAAATATTTCTTCTTCATTTTTATTATTAACTTTCTTATTTTTATGAGTATTCTGTTTTGGTATTTTATTTTGTTTATTTTTTTTATTTGCTTTTTGTACCAAACTCACTATAGCCCATATAATAGCTATTATTACATATATAATTAATTCACTCATCTGACACCTTTTTATTATTTTAAATTATTATCTTCATCAACGCTATCATTTTCTTTTTTATCTTTACTTGCCCTGTTATTTACAATTCTAGTTGTTATAGAATATACAGCTAACAATATAAATCCAATAAGAAGAAGTAAATTTATATTAATATTAGACATAAAACTCTCTTTTAAGTTGTATATATCTTAGTAGTTTAATATAAAATGATATTAATTTCAAGTTATTTATACAAATAAAAAAGGTGAAGTACTATTAATAATACTTCACCTATCATATTCATTTCAACTTGTTATTATTATTACCAAGTATCTAATGGATCATCTTCTTCTCTATAAGTTTCTAAATACATATCAGTTTTAGCCATTAATTGATCAAAATAGATATAGTATTTACCATAAGAATCTCTAGGATCAACTTTAACATGTATACCCATAAAGCTAATACCTTGTTCAACTTGACCTCTGAAGTCTTCTTGTTCTATATTAGCAGGAACTTGTACAGTTATGTTTTTCCAACCCATAAAGTTAAGAGCTTCATTACCAACAGACTGAGGTTTTCCGTTTATATCATAAAGATAGAAACTCATTTTATTATTATGGTTACGACCAGCTACCCAAACACTAATTTCTTTAGTATAACCAGGTATTTTCACAGGTCTAGGTGGAGTAACAGAGAACCAAGGATAACCGGTTCTGAAGTATTCTACTTTAGCACCTAAAATGTATTTATTATTTTCTGCACCTTCAGCTACAACATCAGCTGGACCGCCTTCACGACGAATAATACTAACTACGCCATAATCTCTAGGCATAGAAGCTTGCCAAGTATTAGCAAATTCAAAATCATCTATTAAGTAGTTAGTGATAGCTTCAGTTACGAAGTTATTACCATCTTCACCTTGATTTTGAGTAGTTTGCTCACCTGTTTGAGCCGCATCTTGGGCAAACAACAAGAATGCAACAGTTAGAATTAACATTGTTATCAAGATACTTAATCTTTTCATATTCGTTTTTCTCCTTAATTATTGCGCTTCTTGTGGCTGTTCTGTAGTAGTATCTCCGCTGGCAGTACCGCTATTGCTTTCACCTACTACTTGAGCTCCGCCTTCTGTATATTGTTCAGAAGATCTTCCGCCAACTTCCTGACCTAATGTAGTTTCAATATCAGATCCGTCATAAGACTCTCTAAATGTATCTGTTACTGTTTGGAAATAGTCCAATAAAACTACAAAGTTATCTGCTCTTTCCTCTGGTGATGACCAGAAACGGAAATTCATAAATCTTAAACCTTTAGCTCTAGGAACATAAGGTTCTTCTTGAGGAATAAATGATGGTACTGATGTACTCATATTTCTCCAACCTATATATCTTATAGATCCCAAAGGCAATGTATAAGTATAACCAAGATAATCTTCAAATATCATTTCCATAGTATAGTCATAATTACCACCCCATACCCAAACATCAAAAGTTTGAGCTTTACCTGGTATGATTTTTTGTACTGTTGGAACTAAGTCAAAGAAGTTATAAGATTTTCTGAAAAAAGAAACACTTACTGATAATGAATTAGTTGAATTATAACTTTGGTTACCCATACCATATGGTTTTGTAGCGAACAATCTCATGTTAGGATATTTCATTACAACACCATTTTCATTTGTTCTATCACCTCTGAACATAAAGCGGCTAGCATTTGATATTGGCTGCCATTCATCTAATGTTTCAAAGTTGTAAAGCAATCTAGTTTCCATGTAAACACTAGAAGTTTGTCCATAAACAGCAAATGAACTTATGCTTATGAATAGACAAATGATTATGAGGTAGCGAGAAAAATCTCTCGTACTTCTATAGAATTTCATAGCGCACTCTCCTTAATATTTATAGCTAAGCAATTATATCCAATAACTTAGCACAATTATATTATAATCAATAAAAATTGTCAACTATAAAAATATAAAATTCTAATATATATATCGTTATCATAACTGCATAATTTTAGAAAATATTATTAAAATTTGATTAAAAATTATATTATGGTACTATATATATAATTTTTTATTAAAAAGACTGATAAATGAGATTAAATAAATATATAGCATCTTTAAATATTGCAAGCAGGAGAGAAGCTGACAGGCTTATTCAAAACGGAAATGTTAAAGTTAATGGCATAATTATAACAAACCCGGCAACTCAAGTTAATGAAGATGACAATGTAGAATGCAGCATTGAACAATATAAAGAAAATAAAATATATATAAAATTAAATAAACCTAGAGGTTATGTAGTTTCATCAAATAAAAATGAAGGAAAGCCTATATATAATCTAATCAAAAATGATTTTGATAATATATATCCTGTTGGAAGACTAGATAAAGACAGCTCAGGACTTATACTTTTTACTAATGATGGGGTATTTGCTAAAAAGATAATAGGCGAAAATACAAACTGCGAAAAAGAATATTTTGTCAAAGTTAATGATAGTATACCAGATGGGGCTTTAAAAAAATTAGAGTATGGGATTTCTTTAGACGGACAAAAACTCAAACCTGCAAAGGTAAAAAGAGTTAATAAAAATTCTTTCTACATAATCTTAACAGAAGGAAAAAATAGGCAAATAAGAAGAATGTGCCAAAAAGTAGGTTTTGAAGTAATAATACTAAAAAGATTAAGAATAGCTGATATATTATTAGATGACTTAAAAGAAGGTTCTTTTAAAGAGCTTACAAAAAATGAAATAGAATCTATATTAAAAAATTAGTATTTTTTAGATTTTACAAAGATTTACAATTTTGTAGCCATATATATGATTAACATATATAAATGTTAAATTATTTTTATAAAAATCAAATATACTTTAATATATTCTCATTTTATTAAATATAATTGACACATGAAAAAAAATTTATATACTTTCTACTTGAAGAATTTATTTTAAGGTTATTTCTATGAAAAATAATAAAGTGCTATTATTTAAATTAATTATTCCTTTTGCTGTTTTCTTACTTCTAGCATATATTATTATGTTTTTTGCTTATAAAACTGTATATACTAATGAGTTTATAAAAAATACATTGGTAGAGATCGATAATACTGAATTGGTAATATCTACAGAAATGGAAAAAGTATATGATGTAATGTATACATTAAGAGGATACTTTGAAGCAAATGAAAACTCATTTACAAATATAAGAAAAACACTTGAAAGCATATTAAAATCAAATAAAAACATATATGACATACTATACGGAAATGAAATACCATACAAAGACGGAGGACTTTTTGTTAATGGTATAAGCCCTTATCCTAACACCTATGATCAAACTTCAAGATTATGGTATAAAGGTGCTCTTACCAAAAATGGTATATTTATTACAGAACCTTATGTTGATGCTAATACCGGCGGAATATGTATAACATTGGCATTAGCTGTATACACTAATAATTCACTAAAAGGAGTTATAGGTATAGACTTCTTAGAAATGAATAATATATCAAAAAAAGTTCTTAGCGATAATCAGGTAAATATAATGACTTCAGCAGGACTTTATATGTCCCATGAGAATAAGGACTATATATTTGATGATAATCATAATATATATCAGGAGCCATTATTTAAAGATGCAAAATCATTAGAAGACCCTAATAAAGCTGTAATGCATATAGTAGGAAATGAATGGTACACTATAAAACCATTAAGAGACACCCCTTATAAAATTGTAATACGAGGTGATATGAATGCCATCAATAATAGAATAAGAAATATTATGCTAGCATATCTTTTAGTTATTATTATTTTAATAACAATACAAACAACATTAGCATTCTTTGTAGTTATACCTATATCTCAGATGCTCGATAAAGCTATGAACAGTATAGAGCAAATGTCCAAAGGAAACTTTATTATAGACAGTAAAGATAATGAAAATAAAAATGATAAATCAGGCTCTTTAGTTTCTTATGTCAATAATATGAAAGACGCTATAGGAAATGTTGTGTCAAAACTTCAGTCAAATCTTAATACAATAAATAATGAAATAGAAAGTATATCATCAAGCAGTGAATATTTATCTGACAGAACTAATACTCAGGCAGCTACTATAGAAGAGCTTACCGGTTCAATGCAGTCTTTATCAAGTTCTATAAAAGAAATAAGTTCTAATTCATTACAGGCAAAAGATAAAAGTGTAAAAATAATGGAAACTACAAATACAGGCGTAAAAGCAGTTAATGAAATATCTGCTCATATGCACGAAATATCTGAATCCAGCAAAAAAATATCTGAAATAACTAAACTTATACAATCTATTGCATTTCAAACTAACATACTTGCTCTAAATGCTGCTGTTGAGGCGGCAAGAGCTGGAGAACAGGGAAGAGGTTTTGCCATAGTTGCAAGTGAGGTAAGATCTTTAGCTCAGACTGTTAATGAAGCTGCGAATAATATTACTTCTATTGTAGATGAAACTGTAAAAAGAGTAGAAATCGGAAATGAATCAGCAAGTAAATCATCTTCTATACTAAATACTATTAATGATTTGGTAAAAGAAATGGAAAATGAGCTTCAGGATATATCTCAGTCTATAATGCAGGAAGAGGACGGAATAATACAAATGAATGCCGCTATAAAAGAATTAAATAATATTACTCAGGAAAACTCAAGTTTAGCCACTCAAAACTCAACATCTAGTTCTGAAATATCAAATATGAGTAAAGATATTATTAATGAAATAGAATATTTTAAAGTAAAATAATAATAATAAAATAAGCAGGTACTTTTAATTCCCTGCTTTTTTATAAAAAATATTTAAATTATAAAATTCTACAATGAGAAAAATATCTTTCCGTTTTCTACATTGGATTTGGTAACTAATACTTTTACTCTATCACCCAACTCATAAGCCTTTACTTTATCAACATATACACTTTGCATATCCTGATAAAATCTATAATTAGAGCCAACATAAATAGCCTCTATAAAGCCTTCTATCTCCAAACCTTCTATTTCAACATATATTCCTTTTGGAGATATGGAACTTATAATACCATAATACTCATCTCCAAGTCTGTCTTTCATATACCTTGCCGCTTTTATTTGAATAAGATATCTCTCAGCCTTTTTTGAACTTTTATCAAGCATAGATAAACTATCAATAGAATCTTTGCATATATTTTTTAATCTATCACTTATAGAATTATTATCAGATAAAATAGTATCTTTAACTATTCTATGTATAAGCAAATCAGCATATCTTCTTATAGGAGATGTAAAATAAGTATAATAATCAAGTCCCAAGCCAAAATGACTTTTATTTACTATGCTGTAAGAAGAAGGCGTCATAGAACGAAGAAGTACAGGTATAAGTAAATTTTCTTCCTGTTTTCCTTTGATATTATCTATAAATCCTTTTATATCATAGCTTTTATCAGGATTTTGTTTTAATTCATAACCCTTAGTATGAGCAAGTATTTTAAAATTATTAAATCTATATTCATCAGGAAGTCCATGATAACGGTATATAACTCCCTCATAATTAGATAACTTTTCAGCTATTTTACTGTTGGCAAGAAGCATTAATTCCTCTATTATTGACATAGATTCCTTTTTTTCTTCTGCATAAAACTCTATAGGAATGCCGTCATCATTAAGAACTATTTTGATATCCTGATTTTCAAATTCTACACCCCTGCCCTCTTTCCTTTTTTTATACAAAATATTTTTTATATTTAAAGCATTATCAATAAGTTCTAAAAGCCAATCCTCATCTTTCTCTTCTTTTTTTATAAGTTTTTCAGCATAATCATAAGATAATTTTCTATCAGATCTTATAACACTTTTACAAACAGATGAAGATAATATTTCACCCTCATTATTTATATCAGCAATAAATGTAATAGCAAATCTGTCCTCATTCTCATTTAAAGAAATTATATTGTTAGAAAGAACCTCAGGAAACATATTATAAACTGTATCAATTAAATAAGTGGAATTTCCTCTAGCCCTAGCCTCCAAATCTAAAGGGGAGTCAATCTCTATAAAATGGCTTACATCAGAAATATGAATATACACTTTATAATTATCAGTTTTTTCTATACTGAAGGCATCGTCCAAATCTTTTGAACTTTCACTATCTATAGTTATTGTCTTTAAACTTCTTAAATCAATCCTATCATCTTCTATATTTGTAAAATCAGCATTATTATTTATTTCTTCTGCCAATTTTAATAATTCTTCACTGAAATTTAATTTTATATTATAAGATTTAGCTATAATCTCAGAATCTGATTTAGCATCTTTAGGATCAACATGTACCCGTACAGATTTTATAGTTTTAGGAGCTTCTTCTTTACCTTCTAGTTTATTAATATATTGTCTTCCCTCTTTTGTTACTCGAAGCAAATTACCTGCTGTCTTCTCTATATATCCGCTGCTTATAGCTTTTCTTATTAAGTTAGTAAGAGATGTTTTTTCTAAAGCTGTTTTTGAATTAAATTTTATAAATATATTATAATCCATTTGATTTTTCATTAATTTTTTTATTAATTCTTCTTCTGTTTTCATTAACACTCCTTTTATTAAATTTATAGATAATAATATACTCTTTTTATAGTTATTTCAAATTACACTAAAAAATATAATATAAATAATATTATTTTAATTGCTTTATTATGGTAATTTTTATTTTTTAGATTATAATATGTATTCAAAATTCAAATATTTAAGAAGAATCAAATTATGAATGAAAATAATATAGCATCTAAATTAACAAAAATATATGAACAATACGGATACAAAAAAATTAAATTAAGTAAATTTGAAGATTACAATTTATACAACAATTATAAAGATTTTCTTCAAACAGAGCATATACTCACATTTATGAATTTAAATGGAAATTTGCAGTCTTTAAGACCGGATGTTACATTATCAATAGTAAAAAAAGTTTTAAAAGATAATAATAAATACACAAATAAAATTTATTATATAGAAGATATTTATAAAATAGATTCAGTTTCAAATGAATATGAAGAAATACAGCAGCTAGGCGTAGAAATAATAGGAACTCTAAGCACATATTCAAATCTAGAAATAATAAGCATGGCAATAGATAGTTTAAAATCTATAAATGATGAATATATATTAGAAATATCAAGTATAGATTTTATGTTTGCTTTGATAGATGAACTAAACCTAGATGAAGATAAAAAACTAGAAATACTTAATTTTATATACAGCAAAAATAAACATGATTTAGAAAAAATATTAATATGCAATAATATAAATGAGCAATATAAAAATTATATAATATCACTAATAGATTTATGCGGAAGCTATAAAGAAATATTAAAAAAAATAGAAAGTATAATAATAAATGATAAAATGCAAAAAGCATATAATGAATTAAAAATGCTGTCAGCGGTATTTGAAAATTATGATAACTTCGACAAAATTTTATTAGATTTTTCAATAGAAAGTAAACTTGGATATTATAATGGAATAATTTTTAAAGGATATATAAAAGAAAGCAACGATGCAGTCCTTTCCGGAGGAAGATACGATAAACTCCTTGCAAAATTTAATGCACATACTAGAAATGATAAAAATAAAAAAAATGCAATAGGTTTTGCTGTTTATATGGATAAATTATATACAAGCGATATAGATAAAAATGAATATGACTTCGATATATTAATATTATATAAAAACGGAGATGAAATAATCTTATTAAGCAAAGTACAAAGTCTTATAGAGGAAGAAAAAAAAGTAAGAACAGATATATATAGTGATGACTACAATACAGAATATAGTTACAAAGAAAAATACATATTTGAAAATAATAATTTAATAAAAATTAATTAATTTTATTTTTATTATCATATAAAACTACTCTTGTAACTATAGGATTAAGTTTTACTATAGTACCATCATCTAGTTTATGTTCGGTTAACGCGGTTTTAGTATTTTGTAAATTTTTTATTTTTTTATTTGGCATACAATACACTCCTTTATTTTAAAGTATATAAATAATGTTCAGCTTGTCAAGAAAAATAAATAAATATTATTTTATAAATTTATTTTTACTTATTATAGTATATTAATTATATTATAAAAATTAATATTATACTTTATACAGCAACCATTTTGTTCATTAATCTTTAATTTTTACAAAATATAATAAAAACTATTTTATTACTATTTGAAAAAATGTTTCTTATACATTATAATATTTTTTAAATAATTTAATAATACAAAAATAATAAAAAAGAATATAAATATGATTAATATAGCATTACCCAAAGGAAGATTAGTAAATAAAGTATATAAACTGTTTGAAAAAATAGGTTACGAAAATAAAGAAATACTAGAAGATAACAGAAAATTAGTATTTGAAAATAAGGATAAAAATGTACGATACCTTATAGTAAAGCCTTCAGATGTAGGAATATATGTTGAGAAGGGAGTTGCTGATATTGGTATTGTAGGAAAAGACATACTTCTTGAAAATAATCATGATGTATATGAACTTCTCGATTTGAAATTTGGAAAATGTAAGGTTTGTATGGCTTCAGTTAATGGATACAAAGAGGACATAGAAAGAAGATTGAGAGTTGCTACAAAGTATGTAAATATATCAAAAAATTATTTTAATTCTATAAACAGAGATGTTGAGATAATAAAATTAAACGGTTCTATTGAATTAGCACCTATACTCAATTTATCTGATGTGATAGTTGATATAGTAGAGACTGGAAGCACTTTAAGAGAAAATAATCTTGTAATCATAAAAGATATTATTAATTATATCAGTGCAAGACTCATAGTGAATAAAGTAAGCTATAAGTTTAAAAATGACTTAATAAAAAAAATAGTACAAAATATAGAAGAAGTTTTATAAGGAATTAGTATTATGATAAAAGTAATTAATTATAAAGAATGCAAATCATTAGATGATATATTACTTAGAAGTCAATTCAGTTATGATGATGTTAATGAAAAGGTAAAAGCAATACTTGAAGATGTTAAGCAAAACGGAGATAATGCATTAAAAAAATACGCAAAGATGTTTGATAATGCTGAAATAGATAATTTAAGAGTAACAGAAAAAGAGATAGAAGAAGCATATAACAGAGTTGATGAGAAGTTCAGAGAAACATTAAAACTAGCTTATAACAATATAGAAAAATTCCATAAAAAACAATTAAGAAACAGCTTTATAACTAATGAAGAGGACGGTATTGTTATGGGGCAGATTATAAACCCTATAGAAAAAGTGGGAGTTTATATACCGGGTGGGACAGCAGTTTATCCTTCAACAGTGCTTATGAATGTTATACCTGCAAAAGTAGCTGGAGTAAATGAAATAATATTAGTATCGCCTCCAAACAAAGAAGGAAAAATTAATGATAATATACTAGCAGCAGCAAAAATAGCAGGTGTAAATAAAGTTTTTAAAACAGGCGGTGCTCAGGCGATAGCGGCTTTAAGTTACGGCACAGAATCTATACCAAAAGTATATAAAATAGTAGGACCTGGAAATATATATGTTGCTATGGCTAAAAGACTTGTATATGGAGAGGTATCTATTGATATGGTGGCAGGCCCTAGCGAAGTATTAATAATAGCAGATGAGACTGCAAATCCAATACATATAGCCTCTGATATGCTTGCACAGGCTGAACATGATAAATTAGCTTCAAGCATATTAATAACAACAAGTAAAAATATCTCAGAAAAAGTAAGAGAAGAATTATATAAACAATTAGAAAAATTAAGCCGTAAGGATATAGCAATGGAATCTATAGAAAATAACGGCAGAATAATAATAACTGAAACTATAGATGAAGCGGTATACATAAGCAATGAAATAGCCCCAGAACATTTGGAGATAAGCATAAAAGAACCTTTCTCTATATTAAGCAAGATAAAAAATGCAGGATCAATATTTTTGGGTGATTATACTCCTGAGGCATTGGGTGATTATTTGTCTGGTGCTAACCATGTAATACCTACAAGCGGAACAGCAAAATTTGCTTCTCCCTTATCAGTAGACGACTTTATAAAAAAATCTTATATAACTTACTACACTAAAGATGCATTAGAAAAAGTGAAAGACAATATAATTAACTTTGCAGAGCATGAAAGTTTAGAAGCACATGCCAATTCTGTAAAAGTAAGGTTTTAATTATATATATATATTTTTTTATTTTAGCATATAGGTATTATTTTACAAATAATTATAATAGTATTTATTTATATAAAGAGGCCAAATATATTATTAACTGATTATATAAATAAATACAAAAATTATAATTAATATTATTTACTTTCTTTTATAACATTATTATGAACAAAGAACATCATATTGATGAAAACATAAAGTATCATCATACTTGCAACTATAAGCTCAAATATAGAAATAATATTCCATATATAAAAATACTCACCATTAATACTTTTTGAATAATTAGCATATTTAAGCAAAGCCTGAGCCCCAACAGCTAATGGGAAAGTATAAGCTGCAAACAAAGGTATAAACTTAATTCTAAAAGCTCTTATAAGGGATAAATATACTTTAAATGTAGTAAATAATCCCAAAGCCAAAAGAAAATTAAGCAAAGCAGTGTTATAAGTTTGAAAAGCTGTCAAATAACCACAAAGACAAAGATTAGCAGGAGCCCCCATTACAGCAAAAGCAGGAAACCTGTCATCAGCTAAAGGATCATGAAAAATTATTCTGTAAAATATAAAAGGAAATAGTATAATATAAAGAACAGTACCTATATAAACTATTACTTGAGATACTTGAGGAAAACCCATATTAGCACCAGAAACAGCAGCAACAACTATACCAACAGGCGGAACAAACCAGCTAGGAAGCATATGCTCTAAATCTTTTAAGTTAATTCTATGTGCTATGAATGTAAAAGCAAATATTATATGCACAGCAATTGCAATAAACCACATAGCTATACCAAGCGGTCTTATGAACTGAACCACCGAAGACGATATCACCATAACAGCCATATCAAGAGTAGGAATAGTGCTTCCTGCAACAGGATGTTCTAAATCATTAAGAAAAGCCCCAAATGATGAAAATATCTTTGTTATAATTGTAAGTATTAAAACAGATGAAATTACAGCACCAATATAGGCAAAATATTTAATACCTGTAAATATAGTCCAAGCATTAAATATACCTCCTACACCAAGTGCTAAACCTGTAAGAGCCAAAGGCATTTTATTAATTTTGTTTATCATTTTATTACACTTTATTATTTGAATATATTAAGAATTATAAAAAGAGGTTCTCATATATGATATGAAAACCTCCTTTATTAAAAGATTTATTTATACAGTTATCTGCATAACTTCTTCTTCTTTGGTATTATTATCAATATTATCTTTCTTATCTAAATCACCGCTTTGCTTGTTGTATACATGTAGTTTATTATAAAGTTTAACTCCCGTACCAGCAGGTATTAAATGCCCTATAATAACATTTTCTTTAAGTCCAAGCAATTTATCAACTTTTCCTTTTATAGCGGCATTAGTTAATACTTTAGTAGTTTCTTGGAATGAAGCAGAAGATATAAAGCTTTCTGTATTAAGAGCAGCTTTAGTTAATCCTAAAAGCACAGGCTTACCGCTTGCAGGAGAACCGCCTGCTTCTTCATATCGTCTGTTTTCTTCTTCAAATTCATATTTATCTACATACTGACCAACAATATATTTAGTATCGCCCGGATCAGTTATTTCAAGTCTTCTAAGCATCTGTCTTATTATAAGAGCAAAGTGCTTATCATTAATACCTACACCCTGCTGATTGTATACAGTTTGAATCTCTTCAAGTAAATAAGTCTGTAAAGCCAAATCACCTTGAGTTTCTAATATATCATGAGGGTTTATTTTACCTGCACATAATTGAGTACCTGTTTTTACTTGGTCTCCATTTCTTACAAGAAGCATTTTACCATGAGGAACCAAGTGTTTAGTTTCATCAAATTCATTTCTGATTTTAACTACTTTTTTACCCTTATGAGAACCGCCTATTTCAACCTCACCGTCAATACCAGCAATAATAGCAGTGTCTTTAGGTTTCTGAGCTTCAAGCAATTCCTGTACTCTTGGAAGACCTCCTGTAATATCTCTACTTTTCTGCTGTATACGAGTAGTTTTAGCAATAACCTCTCCAACTTCAACTTTCTGATTATTTTCAACCATAAGCTGAGCACCATTAGGTATATCAGTTTCAAAAGTATCATTATCACCAACTATCAAGATTTTAGGCTGCATACTTGCATCTTTGAATTCCTGAATAATATTAGTTTTATTACCTGTTTGATCGTCTATCTCTTCAACTAAGGTTCTTCCAGGTATGATATCCTGATATCTTACAATACCTGCTTTTTCAGAGATGATAGGTTCGTTATAAGTATCAAAGCTGGCAATAACTGTATTAGCTTCTATGAATACATGCTCATCTACTTTATATTCACTTCCTACTTTAATAACATTAGTATGCTTATCACCTGTAATCATTATATATTTATCATCATCAGTGATTTTGAAAGTACCATTATGAGTAGCTTTAATTTCTGTACCATCTTTAAGTGTAGCTATAACATCTCCTATAAGAACTTTTGCATTATGCTCAGCAATAATATCTTTTAATGAAGATTTTTCCCATTTTTCCAAAACTCTTCTTATAATTAAATCACCTTTTCTTGCTGTGATTTTAACACCATTAGGCTGAACAACATAGTTAGAGAATTGTTCTATATATATAGGATAATTAACTTTAATCTCATTTTCTTCTACCATCTGAGTGGCAACACCGCCGATGTGGAAAGTTCTCATTGTAAGCTGAGTACCCGGTTGACCAATACTTTGAGCAGCAACAACACCAACAGCCTCACCAATAGAAGCAAGATTATTAGTAGATAAACTTCTTCCATAACATTTCTGACAAACACCCATTCTGCTTTCACATGTAAGAGGATGTCTTATACTGATTTTTTCTATTCCTGCTTTCTCTATTAAATCACCAATCTCTTCAGTAATTTCAGTATTAGCAGAACATATAAGCTCTTTTGTGATTGGATGATAAATATGCTCACTTGTAAAGAATCCCACAACGCGTTCTTTAAGAGATTTTTTAATTTCATCTCCGTTTTTTATGGCCTCTATAGCAATACCTTTAACAGTACCACAGTCATGCTCTGAAACAACAACCCCTATTGCAACATCCACCAATTTTCTAGTAAGATAACCAGCACTTGAAGTTTTTAATGCAGTATCGGCAAGACCTTTTCTAGCACCGTGAGTAGAAATAAAGTATTCCTGTACAGTAAGACCTTCTTTAAAGTTTGAAATAATAGGAAGTTCAATAATCTCACCAGAAGGTTTAGCCATAAGACCGCGCATACTAGCAAGCTGTCTTATCTGCTGTTTAGAACCTCTAGCTCCGGAATCAGCCATTATATATACAGGGTTGAATCCGTCTTGGTCTTGTCTTAAATTATCCATCATAGCTTCAGTTATTTTACCTTCAACGGTAGTCCAAAGGTCCATAACTTTCTGTTTTTTCTCATCGGTAGTGATAATACCATTCATATACTGATTTTCAATGAACTCTACCTGTTTAGTAGCCTCTTCTATTTCATGTTTTTTCATCGGAGGTATAAGTATATCAGCAATAGAAATAGTAGAACCAAATACTGTAGCACTTTGATAGCCAAGTTCTTTAATATCATCAAGCATATTAACTGTTACTGCTGTACCATGTTTTAAATATACTTCATGAATGAATTTAGCTAAATCTTTACTGTTAAAATCTCTGTTTTGATATCTAAAATCTTCAGGAATAACTTCATTGAATTTTAATCTTCCAACAGAAGTTTCAATAAACTCTTCCTCTCCGTCTTTATTTTTCATTAAAACTTTAATTCTGGATTCAAGCTCAACTAAATTATTATCATAAGCAAGAAGAGCATCTTTAGGAGATGAGAATATCTTTCCTTCACCTTTACTTCCTGTTCTAAGTTTAGTAAGATAGCTTATACCAAGAACTATATCCTGTGTAGGGTTAACAATAGGTTCACCATTAGCAGGGTTTAATATATTATGAGGAGCAAGCATCAAAGTCCAAGCCTCAATCTGAGCCTCTGCAGAAAGCGGAGTATGAACTGCCATCTGGTCGCCGTCAAAGTCAGCATTGTAAGCATGACAAACTAATGGGTGAAGCTGAATGGCTTTTCCTTCAACAAGAACAGGTTCAAATGCCTGAATACCAAGTCTGTGAAGTGTAGGAGCTCTGTTTAAAAGTACAGGGTGTTCCTTAGCAATATCTTCTAATACTCCCCAAACTTCTTCTCTGCCCTCCTCTACAAATCTTTTAGCAGATTTTATATTATGGGCTGAATTAATTTCAACTAATTTCTTCATAATAAATGGCTTGAATAATTCTACCGCCATTTTTTTAGGAAGACCGCATTGATGCATTTTAAGTCTAGGACCAGCAACAATAACAGAACGACCTGAATAGTCAACGCGTTTACCTAAAAGGTTCTGTCTGAAACGGCCTTGTTTACCTTTAAGCATATCTGAAAGAGATTTTAAAGGTCTGTTTCCAGGCCCCTTAACTACTTTCTTTCTTCTGCTGTTATCAAATAAAGCATCAACAGCCTCCTGAAGCATTCTTTTTTCATTTCTTATGATAATGTCAGGAGCTCTTAAAACTAATAATCTTCTTAAACGAATATTTCTATTTATAACCCTTCTATAAAGGTCATTCAAGTCTGAAGTAGCAAAGCGTCCGCCGTCAAGCTGAACCATAGGTCTTAAATCAGGAGGAATTACAGGAACTACATCAAGTATCATCCAAGTAGGATCATTTCCGCTAGCCTTAAAGTCCTCAAAGATTTCAAGACGCTTTCTTAATCGTCTGTCGCTCTTCTCGCCTTTTTTAATCATTTCCTCTCTGAGCTTTCTAATCTCTTCGTCCATATCAAGGTCTTTAAGCATATCTCTTATGCCCTCAGCACCTATTCCTATTCTTATATTATCACCATATCTGTCTAAAGCTTCGTTATATTCATCTTCAGTTAATAAATCACCTTTAGAATAACTGCTGTCGCCTGAGTCAATAACTACATACCTTTCAAAATAAAGTACGCTTCTTAAATGGGCTATATTCATATTTAGAAGAAGTCCTATTCTTGAAGGGGTGTTTCTATAATACCATATATGAGCAACGGGAGCCGCTAATTCTATATGTCCCATTCTCTCTCTTCTAACTTTAAAATGAGTAACTTCAACACCGCATTTATCGCAAACTACACCTTTATAACGAATGCTTTTAAACTTACCGCAGTAACATTCATATTCTTTAGTAGTTCCGAATATTTTCTCACAAAAAAGTCCGTCTCTCTCAGGTCTTAAAGTTCTGTAGTTAATAGTTTCTGGTTTTTTTACCTCACCGTAACTCCATTCTCTCATAACCTGAGGGCTTGCTATACTAATTTTTATTTGGTCAAAATTTGAAAATTGCATATACTTAAACTTCTCCTAATTATTTCCAAATCTTTGGTTCTTTCTTTTTATTTTTCTGTCTAAGCTCTTTTTCAGTAGAAGGAAGCTGATTGCCTTCTTCATCATGAATAGTAATATTAAGTCCCAAACCTCTAAGTTCCTGAACTAATACATTAAAGCTTTCTGGTATACCCGGAGAGGATATCACATCACCTTTAACAATGGATTCATATATTCTAGCACGTCCTGTCATATCATCTGATTTAACAGTTAAGAACTCTTGAAGCATATTAGCAGCTCCATAAGCCTCTAATGCCCAAACTTCCATCTCTCCTAATCTCTGACCTCCGAATTGAGATTTACCTCCCAAAGGCTGCTGAGTAACAAGTGAGTAAGGACCTGTACTTCTAGCATGTACTTTATCTTCTACTAAGTGATTAAGTTTAAGCATGTACATGTATCCTACAGCAACTTCATTTTTGAAAGGCTCTCCTGTTCTTCCGTCATAGAGTCTAACTTTTCCATTAGCATTCATACCGCTTGCAAGAAATGCCTCTCTTAAAGCCTCCTCTTTAGGTCCTTCAAATACAGGACAAGCATATTTAAGTCCCATTTTATGACCAGACCAACCGAGCAGCATCTCAATTACCTGACCTATATTCATACGAGAAGGTACACCCAATGGGTTAAGACATATATCTACAGGAGTACCGTCTTCTAAGAAAGGCATGTCCTCTATAGGCATGATTCTGGCAACAACCCCTTTGTTACCGTGACGGCCTGCCATTTTATCGCCTTCCTGTATTATACGCTTCTTAGCCAAAAATACTTTTACTACTTCTTCTACTCCAGGCTTTAATTCATCACCGTTTTCTCTACTGTATACTCTTACATCTATAACAGTACCCTCTTTACCATGAGGAACTCTTAAAGAAGTATCTTTTACATCTCTTGCCTTTTCACCGAATATTGAGTGAAGAAGTCTGTATTCCGGAGTTATTTCTGTTTCACCTTTTGGTGTTACTTTACCTACTAATATATCTCCTGCTTTTACTTTAGCACCTATTCTTACAATACCTCTTTCATCTAAATTTTTAAAAGCTGCATCCGATACATTAGGTATATCTCTAGTAATATTTTCTTTATCTAATTTTGTTTCTCGGGCTTCAACTGAAAACTCTTCTATATGTATGGAAGTAAACACATCTTCCTGAACTAATCTTCTGCTTAAAAGTATAGCATCCTCAAAGTTATAGCCTTCAAAAATCATGAAAGCAGCAAGAACATTTCTTCCAAGTGCTAACTCACCATGATCTGTTGCAGGTCCGTCAGCTAAAAGTCCTCCCGCTTTAACAACATCGCCTACATTTACAACAGGTCTTTGATGGTAATTAGTGTCTTGGTTAGTTCTTTGGTATTTTACTAATTCATAAACATCTAAATCATCATTGCTGTTTTGTTTTGTAGGCTTAATTATAATTTCATCATGAACAACTTTAATTACTTTTCCAGCTCTTTTTGCATGAACTGCTATTCCTGTACCAGGCTGACAGATTTTAGCTTCTACACCTGTTCCTACTATAGGAGCTTCCGGATAAAGCAAAGGAACACTTTGACGCTGCATGTTTGAACCCATTAAAGCCCTGTTAGCATCGTCATGCTCTAAGAATGGTATCAAAGAACTTGAAAGTGATACAATCTGCTGAGGCGAAACATCCATATACTGAACCTGATCTGGTGAAGAATATGGGAATTCACTTCTGTATCTTGTTGAAATAAGATTATCTTTGAAAGTTCCATCTTCATTTAAAGGAGCATTAGCATCAGCAATATGGTATTTTTCCTCATCGTGAGCTGTTAGATATTCTATTTCATCTGTTACTTTTCCGTCAATTACTTTTCTGTATGGAGTCTCTAAGAAACCATGCTTATTAATTTTAGCATAAGTGGCAAGTGAAACTATAAGACCAATGTTTGGACCTTCAGGAGTTTCAATAGGACATATTTTTCCGTAGTGAGTATGGTGTACATCTCTTACTTCAAAACCTGCTCTGTCTCTTGTAAGACCGCCCTGACCTAAAGCATTTAATCTTCTTTTATGTGTAATCTCCGATAATGGATTATTCTGATCCATAAACTGAGATAATTGGTTTGTACCGAAGAACTCTTTAATTACAGCCTGTATAAGTTTAATGCTTACAAGAGACTGAGGAGTTACTGCCTCCATATCCTGCATCTGCATTCTTTCTTTAGCTATACGCTCCATTCTAGTGAAACCAGCTTTTATTTGTATGGATAATAATTCACCAACACTTCTTACGCGTCTGTTTCCTAAATGGTCAATATCATCTAACTGTTCTTCATTTATAAATACCTTTATTAAAAAACGAATAGTTTCTATTATATCTTTATGTCTTAAAACTTTATCCTGTTCGCTTTCAGGGAAGTTTAATCTTTTATTTAATTTATAACGGCCTACATCTCCTAAAGCATAGGATTTAGGGTCAAACACTAAATCATTACAAGTCCTCACAACATTTTCTATTAAAGCGGGTTCTCCCGGTCTTATAACATTATAAATTTTAGTGCATGCTTCCTCTTGATTTTTTGTTGTATCTTTATCTAAAGTATTAATTATGGTTACATTATCTTTTATTGCTTCCATATTTAATACGGATATTTCTTTAATACCGCTCATTAAAAGTCTTTCAGCCAAGTTAGGGTTAATAAGCTCACCAGGATTCAATATTATTTCATCTGGGTTTTCTGTATCATACACTGTTGAATATGATCTTCTGCCTATTAAAGCCTCTTTAGAATTTTCATCTGAAAGTTTTTCTAATGAAATATTATCAACTTCATAAAATAATTTCAAAATTTCTTCATTAGTTGTGATACCAATAGCTCTTAAAAATACAGTAACAGGAAGTTTTTTCTTTCTGTCTATTCTAACATACATTATATCTTTTTTGGTATCAAGCTCAAATTCCAACCAAGTACCTCTGTCTGGAATTATTTTAGCTACAAACATAGCATCTCTGTCGCTGCGGTTGAAAACGACACCTGGAGATCTATGAATCTGAGAAACTATAACACGTTCAGCACCATTAACAATAAATGTACCTCTGTCAGTCATAGCAGGTATATCACCCACAAATATTTCCTGTTCTATGATTCTTTCAGGGTCTCTTACAGTTAATTGTACTTTTATTTTAAAAGGATAGGAATAAGTTTTATCTCTCCTTCTAGCCTCTTTTTCTGTAATTTTAGGCTCTCCTATAGAATAAGAAATAAATTCTATCTGCATTTTTTCATTAGACGATACTATAGGAAATATAGAAGTTAAAACTTCCTGTAATCCCTCATTTTTTCTCTTATTTTCAGGTACATCCTTTTGAAGGAAACTTTCATAAGATTCTTTTTGTATAGCGAGGAGATCGGGAGGTTCTATTACAGAAGCGGTTCGTGAAAAGTTTACACGTCCGTTTTCCATCCTATATTTTTTTGCGAACTCTACCCCTCTTTCCGGATATACTTTATTATCTATCTGAATATTATTGGCCATATTAAAAGATCTCCGCTTTTACGCTTTTAGTTTTACTGAATTATTAAATACACTAATAAGAAGGGTATAAATACTCATACCCTTCCTATATACGAATCATTAAATGTTAATGATATATTGACAAAAATAATTATTTAACTTCAACTTTACCGCCTGCTGCTTCTAATTGTTTCTTAATAGCTGCAGCTTCTTCTTTAGAAACGCCTGATTTGATTGTTTCTCCGCCTTTTTCAACAGCATCTTTAGCTTCTTTTAAGCCTAAGCCGCTAACTGCTCTAACTTCTTTAATAAGAGCAATTTTTTGAGCTGCATCAAAACCTGTAAGAATGATGTCAAATTCATTTTTTTCTTCTTCAGCTGGAGCTGCTGCACCGCCTGCTGGAGCTGCTGCTACTGCTGCTACAGGCATAGCTGCTGTTACATTAAATTTTTCTTTAATAGCTTCTACTAATTCATGAAGCTCTATAACTTTCATTTCTTCTATTGCTTGTAATATTTCTTCTTTACTTAAAGCCATTGTTTATCTCCTTAAAATTGTAAAAATAATTTTTTAATTAATAATTTGTCAGCTAATATATTAAGCTGATTTTTTCTTTTCTTCTTCAACACTGTCAAGCACATAAGCAAGTTCTGATATAATACTTTGCAAACTGTTTGCAAAACTTGATATAGGAGACTCGAGTGCTGTAACAAGATGAGATAGTAAAACTTCTCTTGGCGGAATATTTGCTACAACTTGTACTTGTGCTGGGTCAAGCAAATCTGCCCCCATATAACCGCCTTTGATTTTGATTTTATCATTCTTTTTAGATGCTTCACTTATCACTTTAGCTGCACTAGGAACATCTTCCTTAGCAAATACTACAGCAGTAGGATTAATGAACATCTCATCTTTTACTTCTCTGCCTAACTCTTTTAAAGCAATATCAACCAAAGAGTTTTTACATATTTTCATTGAAGAAGAAGTCTTTGCTAATTCGCGTCTTAAATCTGTAAGCTGTGCTACTGTTACCCCTCTGTAATCGAAGAATACCAAACCAGCACATGCTCCCATAGTTTCTTTAAGCAATGATACTGTTTCAATGTTTTTCTTATTAGGCATAAATACCACCTCTATTATATTAAACCATTTTGCTGTAACTATTCATATAATGGGATCACAAAATACGACTTCGCCAAAAACAAAACAGGTTTATCGCTAAATTAATTACATTTTGATTTTTTTATGATCTATTTTTATACCCACACCCATTGTAGATGTTACACCAACTGCTTTGATATATTCACCTTTTAAGTCTGTAGGTTTTTTTCTTAAAATTTCATCATAGAATGCTTTGAAATTCTCATTTAATTGAGAAACATTCATAGAAGCCTTACCAATACCCATTCTTACTATACCATTTTTATCAGCTCTGTATTCCATTCTTCCGGCTTTGAAACTTTTTACAGCCTGTGCTATATCAAGTGTAACTGTTCCTGTTTTTGGGTTAGGCATAAGACCTTTTCTTCCAAGAATTTGTCCCAATTTACCTACTTCTTTCATCAAGTCCGGAGTAGAAATAGCAACATCAAAGTCAGTATATCCGCCTTTAACTTTATCTATTAAATCTTCAAAACCAACTTCTACAGCTCCTGCTGCTTTAGCTTCATCAGCTTTTTCTCCCTGAGCAAATACTACTACTCTTTTTTCTTTACCAAAGGCATTTGGGAATGATAATGTATCTCTTATTGAGTGTTTTGGTAATATATTAAGGTTTATTGTTACCTCAATAGTTTCATCAAATTTACAGGTAGCGTTTTTCTTAGCTAATTCAATAGCTTCATCTACGGAATAGAGTCTTAATTTCTCTACTTGCTTTCTTATAGCGTCGTAACGTTTGCCACCTATTTTTTTCTCTTTTGTAGCCATAATTGTTTTCTTCCTTTTCTTTCAAACGTTTACTCCCATTTATTCTAATTAATAAATGGTATGCTTCTTAATGATTATTCTACTTTAATACCCATAGCACGGGCTGTACCCGCAACTATTTTTTTTGCTGCTTCTATATCATTAGCTGACATATAAGCCATTTTTTCCTGAGCAATTTCTTCAAGCTGCTTTTGATTGATTGTAGCAACTTTAGTTTTATTAGGCTCTCCAGAACCTTTTTCTATGCCCAATTTTTTCTTAATTAGTGTAGAAGTAGATGTACCTTTAGTAACAAATGTATAAGTTTTATCTTCATACACTGTTATGTAGGTATTTAATATCTGCCCTTTCATTTTGGAAGTTTTTGCATTAAAATCTTTAACGAAAGCGGCTATTTGTATCTGCTTCTGACCCAATGCTGGTCCTAATGGAGGAGCAGGTGTTGCCTCTCCGCCCGGTATGCGAACCTTTACAATACCAACCACTTTTTTAGCCATTTTTACTACCTCTTGATTTATTTATTTTTATTAATATCTTTTTAAATTATAACTTTTTTACTTTACTGAATTCCAATTCTGTAGGAGTGCTTCTTCCAAATATTTCTATTTTTACTGTTACTCTTCCTTTATCAGAATTAATATTTTCTATTATACCATTAAGTCCATTGAAAGGTCCGTCTATTACCTGAACCTTTTCACCTATATCAAATTCCATTCCAATAATTTCATTGATGCCTGTTTTAGTTTTTTCTTCTCTGTCAGAGAATATACGAGCAACATCTGATTCACTTAAAGGAGTAGGAATAATATTACCTTCCTCTTTAGTTGTAGCATGACTTCCTATAAATCCTGCAACGCCTGGAGTTCTTCTAACCATAGACTGTGTTGCATCATTCATTATCATCTTTACTAGAACATAGCCCGGATAAAAAAATTCCTCTTTAGAAACTTTCTTACCATTTTTTGTAGAAGTTACTGTTTCTGAAGGTATATATATATCAACTATGAGGTCAGTCATACCATTTTCTTTAGCTCTTTTCTCTATACGCTCACGAACTTTATTTTCATAACCGTGCTGAGTATGAACTATATACCATTTATAATCTTTTATATCAGATATTTCTTCAGACATGTTTTTCACCTATTATATCTATTTTTTCTCATATAGCGAATAGCAAAATATACCACAAATAGAACAACTATGGCAAGAATAAGAACTAATGTGATTTTAGAAGATATTAAGCTACCCAAAATAGAACCGTCTAATAAAGCCCTTGTCAAAAATGTTACCACATAATCAGCAGCTCCCAAAAAAGCTGATGCTAAAACAAGAAGTATTATAACAATAACTGTCTGATTCATTACATCTTGACGAGTAGGCCAAACACTTCTCTCAAAGAGTTCTTTTTTTATCTCTTTGATGGAGTCGATTATATTATTTTTCTTTTTATCAGCCATAAACATTACCTTAAATTATATTACAACGATTTAGATACAATCAGGTCAGACAGGAGTCGAACCTGCAACACCCGGTTTTGGAGACCGGTGCTCTACCAATTGAACTACTGACCCAAATTTATAAACATTCTTAATTTCAGAATTATTTATCTTGATACTTTTAATTCCTTATGAATTGTATGTTTTTTATCATGAGGACAATATTTTTTTAACTCCAATTTTTCCGGAACATTTTGTTTATTTTTTGTTGTTATATAATTCTTTCTTTTGCATTCTGTGCATTGAAGATGGATTTGTTCTGTTTTTACTTTAGCACCTGCCATTTCTTGCTCCTTAAAACATTTTTAGATAGCCTATAATTTACAAGGTATGCTATTATATACCTAAAAAAAAATTATGTCAATAACTAAATATAAAAATAATATTTTTTATATAAAACATTATTTTTAATAGTATTAAGCTATTGAAAAACAATAAATTAGTTATATAATCTATTATCAAAAAATAAAACTTTATTATAGTTTGGAAATAAAAAAATGAAATTAATAAAACAATTCACAATTATTTTTTCTATATACTCTATAGCTGATATATTTAGTAAAACTTTAAGACTTCCTATACCTGGTAATGTAATAGGTATGATACTTCTTTTTGTATTACTAGCATTTGGAATAATAAAAGAAAATCATATAGATGAAGCAAGCGATTTATTAATAGCAAATATGTCAATGCTTTTTATACCGGGAACTTTGGCTATTATAGATGAATACAAATATGTTAAAGCAGAAATAATACCTTTTGTTATTATATGCTTATTGCTAACTATAATTATAATGGTTATAACAGGTCTCTCAGCTCAATCTTTAGAAAAAATATTCTCTAAAATAAGGAAATCAAAATGAAAGAATTATTTATACAAAATCCTATAATACCAATAGTAATAACTTTAATAGCATATATAATAGCATATATTATATATATAAAAACTAAATTACCTGTACTTACACCTTTAGTAACTAGTGTAATATTAGTTGGTTTTTCTCTATATTTTATGAAAGTACCTTACACAGTTTATAATGAAAGCGGAGGAAAATTTATAAATGCTCTTGTAGGACCTGCAACTGTAGCACTGGCTCTGCCTATATATAGAAATATGCCTATATTAAAAGCTAACTTGGCTGTAATATTAATAAGTATAGCTATCGGAAGTTCATTAGGTATTACCGGAATATTTATTTCAGCAAAATTACTTGGAATATCTCAGGAATTATTTCCTTCTCTGCTGACAAAGTCCGTTACTACTGCAATTGCTGTAGATATAACTGCAAATATGGGAGGAATGAAATCTATAACTGTTCTATCGGTTATTATATCTGGAGTAGTAGGAGCTATCACTGCACCTTTTGTATGCAAAATATTTAGAATAAAATCTCCTCTTGCAGTAGGGCTTGCAATAGGTACTTGTTCCCATGCTGTAGGAACTAGTAAGGCTATAGAACTCGGAGAGACTGAAGGGGCTATGTCTGGGCTTGCAATAGGTATTGCTGGGGCTTTAACTGTTGTAATACTTCCTATACTATATAAAACGCTATTAATTATATGGAATTAAATCTATCTTATATTTGATTCCATAATATTAATTATATCATTATCCTTAAAATATACACTGAATATATTTTCATCATCTCCGCAATCTACTTTGGAATCTATACTGCCGTCATCATTTACTTTTATTAGGATTTTATATATTTCTAAATTATCATACCAATTATCATCTACATCTATAAACATAAAATCGCCGTAGGCATTCTTTAATTCTTCCCTTGAATCTGACAATAATTTAATATGGGATTTCAAATCGTTTATAATATCCTCTAATTTCAAAACTTTATGAACACCTATATCAAATAAACTTTCTAATTCTTTACCAAAAATTTTCATAGGCTTAAATACTTTATACAATTTCCAATCATCTTCATTTATATTTGCACCTTCTACATCTATTAAATCTTCTACATTTATCATAATATTCTCCGCAATTTTACAAATAGTCTTTAATTTATTTTTTTATTTATAACATATAATGAAGGCAAAGAAATTACGGCAAATATCATTATACTATAAAAAACATCGTTTAAATTTAAATTATGTCTTTTATTATAAATCATTTCTGTTTCTTTTCTGAAAGGTGTTGGTTTGCTGTCTCCGTCTGGTCCTTTGCATTCTTTTTCTGAAAACATAACAAGCAGCATAAATGATAATATAAATAAATATTTTTTCATAAATAAAATCTCTTTTAGTTTTACTATATATAGTTTTTAGTATAGTAAAAAAAGTCAATATGTCAATAATATAAAAACAATATATTTATAAAATAAAAATATTACCACTTTTGAGAAATAACTTCATCATAAGTTGGTATGGAATCTATTGCACCTTTTCTTGTAACTGTTATATTAGATACTTTCATAGCAAAAGAAATAGCTTCTTCAATAGTTTTATCATCTGCCATCATTCTCACAACTCCTCCCAAAAAACTATCTCCTGCAGCAGTAGTGTCGGAAACATTAACCTGATAAGCATCAAAATGTTTTATTCTTTCTTTATTGATTAAATCGCAGCCGTTAGCCCCCAAAGTAAGTATTATGTTTTTTACTCCGCACTCAAAAGCATAATCTGCACCGCCTATAATATCTATCTCTGTTTCATTAGGCATCAATATATCAACATAACTTAAAAAATTTTTATTAAGTTTTACCGCCGGAGAAGGATTAAGAACAACCGTTTTTCCTAGTTTCTTAGCAATATATGCAGAATATTCAGCTATTTCTAAAGGTATTTCAAGCTGAAGCACTATAATATCATATAAAGATATCAGCTCTTCTTTTATATCATCTTTTGTAATTAAAGCATTAGCTCCTTGTGCCACAATAATATTATTTGCACCATAATCAGTAACCGTGATAACTGCAATACCTGTAGAAACATTCTTTTTTATTATTAAATTATCCGTATTAACATTATTAGACTCCAAAGCATAAAATAAATCTTTTCCGAAACTGTCATCTCCAACAGCTCCTAGTATACTCACACAGCCGCCCAATTTAGCTATAGCACAAGCCTGATTTGCTCCCTTTCCTCCATTACCTGTATAAAAATTGCTGCCTAATATAGTTTCTCCTTCATTAGGAAAACGAGGAGCTGTTATAACAAGATCTTTATTTATACTTCCTATAATTAAAATTTTTTTGCTCATATATAAACTCTAATAATTAAAATATTTATGATTTTGAATTTAAAGCATTATTAACCGCAAAATCATTAGCACTTTCCTTATCCTTTTTATCATAATCTTTAAGAGGTATTTTGTTTCTAATAGCTGCATAAATTGTTGGTACTATAATTAATGTAAACATAGTAGAAACTACAAGCCCTCCCAATAAGGCTGTAGCTAAAGGCTTATACATTTCATTTCCGCTTCCTATACCTAAAGTCATAGGCAATATACCTAATATAGTTGTCAGTGTTGTCATAAGTACAGGTCTTAATCTCCTTTTTCCTGCAAGCAATGCAGCTTCATCTCCTTTTATATGCTGCTCATGCATTATCTGATTCATATAATCTATTAATACTATACCATTATTAACTACTATTCCAATTAAAACTATAAAACCTATAGCACTATAAGCATTGAGTGTTGTATTCGTTATAAACAAGGCAATAAGAGAACCTGCAAATCCAAAAGGAATTGCAAATGCTATTACAAAAGGAGCTATTAAAGATTCAAACTGACTAGCCATTATTGCATAAACTAAAACTAAAGCCAAAATCAAAGCCTGTATTAACTGTCCGAATGCTTCATTCATATCTTCAAAATCTCCGCCGTAATTTATATATATTCCATTTGGTATAAAAACATTATTATCTATGGTGTTTCTTACTTCAGTAATAACTTCATTTAAAGGTCTTTCATAAATATTGGCAATTACAGTTGTATACCTCTTTCGCTCCTTTCTGTATATTCTATTTGGACCGTAACTTTTTACTATGTCAGCTATTGATGATAACGGTATCAATACACCTTTTACAGGTATGCTTATCTTTTTTACATCATCTATTGTAACCTTATCAATATTTTCAAGCTGAACATTAACATCTACATCTGTAAAGTCAGAATTTTCAGGAGTTATTGTAGTAGCTGTTCTTCCTGCAAAACTTGTATTTATTATTCTTGCAACATCATTAACTTTAAGTCCCATTTTAGCGGCAATGTCTCTATTAACATATATTTGAAGTTCCCTGTTTGATTCATCAATATCAACCATTGCCCCTCTTATGCCTTCTATATTTGATATAGCACTTACTATTCTGTCGCCAAGTTCTTTTGCCTGCTCAACATCATCTCCAAGCATCTCTATTTTTATAGCCTCTCCTGATGATCCTCCTGAACTAGAACCCAATGCCATAACATTTATTTTTGCCGGATATATTTGAAGTTTTTCTCTTACCAATTCTATATAATCTTCAATACTCCCTTTTCTTCCATTGCTTTTAGATTTTAATTCTATCCTTATATTAGCACTATTTGCCTCATTTCCTTTTCTTATCCTTGATTGAATTTTAATTAAATCATCTTTAACTATTTCTCTTATATCATTTTCCATAAGCCCAATAAATGACTCTGTCTGTTCATATTTTGTACCTATAGGCATAGTTACGCGAACCATAAACTGACCTTCATCTGTTTCAGGAAATCCCTCCTTACCAATAAAATTAACACCTAAGAATATCACTGCAAATACTAGTACCATAGACGGTATTAATACTGTTTTTTTTCGTCTTATTGCAAAACTCAGAATTTTATCATAAAGATTTTTCATATTATTATGTATGTATTTATTACTTAAAGCTTCAAATTTTGACAAAAGTTTTAATTTTTTATTTGTTATAAGTCTTGCTCCGAACATAGGTACTATCAAAATAGCAACCAGCAATGAAGCTATCATTGATATTGTAACTGTAATACATAAATCTCTAAAAATTTGACTAACCATACCCTCAATATATAAAAAAGGAAGAAATACAGCAATAGTAGTAAAAGTAGAAGCTGAAATAGCAAGCGATACTTTGTAAGCTCCGTTAATAGCTGATGAATATTTTCCATAGCCATGATGTCTGTAATAAAATATATTCTCAAGCACTACAATGGAATTATCAACCATCATCCCTATTCCAAGCACAAGTCCTGAAAGAGATATCACATTTAAAGTAACATCCATAAAATACATAAGAGTAAAAGTTACTATTATAGAAAGAGGTATTGATATGGCTATTATAGATACAGTTCTAATATTCCACATATATATCATAAGAACGATAATTGCAAAAAGTCCGCCCTGCCAAGCAGCATCAAGAACACCTGCTATAGACTCATTTATACTATCTGCTGTATTAAACATTATTTCGTATTTTATGCCTTGAGGAAAATTATATTCTTCTAATTGCTTTATTACATTTTTAGAAACTTCTGCCGTATTAGCTCCGGACTCTTTACTTACAGATATTGATATAGAATTTTCACCGTTAATCTTTATTATATTAACATCATCATCATATCCTTCATAAACCTCAGCTAAATCCTGTATTTTTACTATAGAAGAATTGCCTAAATCATCTGTTTTCAAATCAATAATAGTATTTTTTATATCATCAACACTTTTGATTTCTCCCATTGTTCTTATTGTATATCTGTAAAAACCCTGATTCGCCTGTCCTCCTACTAAGTTGTTATTATCCCTTGCAAGTACAGAAGCTATATCATTTATATTAATATTATATGCTTTTAATCTATTTAAATTAACATCTATTTTTATTTCATTTTTTAATCCACCTAAAACTTCAGCCTGAGCTACACCTTTAGCCTGCTTTATTTGAGGTGCTATTTGATTATCCGCTATATTATATAAAGCCGCCTGATCATTTATGCCGTAAACAGCAACTTCCATTAATGAAATATCATCTGTACTAAATTTCCTTATTACAGGTTTTTCTGCATTATCCGGAAGCAAATCTATAACCTGTTCCAATGCTTCTCTTATATCTTCTGAAGCATCATTTAAATCTGTTCCCCAATTAAACTCTATTGTTACATCCGATGCATTTTCTCTTGATGTAGAAGTAATTTCTTTTATATCATTTACCGTAGCTACAGCTCCTTCAATGATTTTGGTAACCGATTTTTCTATCTCCTCAGGACCGGCATTTCTATAGCTTGTATATATGCTTACATAAGGAACTTCTATACTAGGCATGAAATCTATTGAAAGTTTTGACAGGCTTACAATACCTAAAATAATCACTGATAGAATAACCATAAGTATAGTTACAGGTCTTTTTACAACTGTTTCTATTATTGTTCTCATAAATGTTTTCTTAATTTTATATTTTTAAATCATCTTAATATTATAGCATATTAGACGATAAAATGTAAAAAAAAGTTTCAGGTAATTTCTAATTAAACAGAATTAAAAAAATATCAAACAGAATGCTATTAAATGGTTAATAATTTTTATATACTATAGATAATAACTGATTATTGATGCTAAAATTTTATATATAAAAAATAAATTTTATCTTGTAAACATCTTTATAAATCTTTCTCTATACTTGTATGTAAGCAGTTTTTTATTATATAATTCTGACAATTTCTTTATTTCTGTATCGTCCATTTTATCAGTATCTATTGCATATATATAACTATCTTCTTTAAAACCTTTTATCATAATATTAACATAACCATTAAATTTTCTCTCCAAGAATAATTTAAAGAACATTATAGAACATGTTAGTATAATAGAATTTATTATTACATATATTAGTATAAACATATAATATGGATAAATAAATTCCTTTCCGCTTCCCATAAATAAAAATCCGTTTCCCTGCATAATAGAAACTTCAAAAAGCAAATTACTTCTTTCAAAATTATCCCAATCTTCTGATCTGTATTTTAACTCATTATCATAATATACAAGAACCATCTCATAACTTTTAGCAAACCCCTCATATTCAAGTTCATCCCTGTCAGCATTCTGAGAAAAAGCAAGCCCTGCCTCATATATTATTTCATTTTTTTTATCTTCATACGAAGTTATTATCTTATTGTCAAAAACCCAATTTATTATTCCATATAATACTATAAATATAACAGCCATTATCACAGAAATAACTATAATAAAATTTGAAGATATCAAAGCGTAAAAAGTATTCTTATTCTCAATACTAAACAAATAAAAAAAGTATATTATATGTGATATATAAAAAATAAAAAGAACATGATATCCTCTAGTGAGAAAAGAAGATATAATATTTTCTCTTAAAAATACTCTGTTTAAAGAAAAAAAGTTAGTTATGTAAAAAAGTCCAAGTATAGACAGTATAAAAGGAACTAAATATATAATTAAATAAAAAAAAGTCTCAATTCTTGAATATTTATTCATTTTGTAAAATAAAACACATACAAAATAAAAAGAACATAAAAATTCTATAAACATCAATATTTTCATGATATATGCCGGTAAATTTAAAATCATATAAGCACACATTGATATTATAACTAAAGATGATATAGCAGATACTATAAAGTTTATATTATATTTACTTAATTTTTCCAATTTATTTCTCCTATCTTTGCTTTATCGTATATCACTCTTATCATCTTATAATCCAATCCCAAGAAAGAAGCATTATTCACCAAATTATATAAAGCACTTGAGAATATAGGCTGAGTATTTTCAATAATCTTATCAGTATAAGGATATGAAGCCATTATTCTTGATAAATTAAAAAGTATTGCTATAAGCTTAGATGAGGAAGAAAGCTCATCATTTGTCATAGAATAAGGAAGAACACTTTTTGCCGCTATTGATATAAATATGGGATTAATATTCTCTAAAGTAGATATATTAGATACAGAATGTTCTATCATTTCTCTTGCTTTATCAATAAACTCTTTCTGCTCATATTTATATTCATAATATAGAGGAAGAGATGCTATATAACTTGTATGCATTATATCTCTTAAAACTAGAAGTATAGATACATAATTAACTAATTCTTCATTATTTAGTTCAAACTTATCATCATTGATTATTTTATCTTCTTCCCCATTTCCTTTAATCCAAGAAATAGATAGTAATTGTCTGATTATATCATTTTCAAATATCGTATATGTATATGATATATATTCTAAAAAAGATTCATTAGTATTTGATCTTTTCACTATATTAATAATAGATTCTCTTTGCATTTCTACAGTATCATCAGAACCGGGTATATGAGATAAAAAATTAAAGTTTATAATATTTTCTATATAATCGATAAACTTTTCATAAGCATCATTTCCTACAAGCACCTTTTCATATCCTAAAAATGAATTTTTTTATATGTTTATTTTATTTTCGGAAACTTTACAAAATTCACTAAATATTTTAAAATTAATATACATTATAATATTTTTTAATAGTTGATTTATTTATATTTTATGGTATTTTATTATAGATCATTAAATCGGACTTCTTTTTATGGAAAACAAACAAAATAACATTAATGATGATAGCCCAAAAAATCAGAGAAAAATTAGAAAAAAAATTAAAAAAATTCTAAAAAAGCGAAGAAAGCAAAAAAGGCTCAGCTATATAAATAATCTTCCATTGATAAGATTTATGTCTAATATAGACAGTAAATTATTCTTAAAAATATTTAAAGATAATAGAAAAGGTCCTGTAAAAACCTTTATGAAATTTATGAGCAGAATGGGAGACGGATATATATGGATGATAATTTATTTGATATTTTATATGTTTAGAATAGATTATGCCCCTTTATATTTTTCAAGAGCCGTAACGGGAATATTTATCTGCATATTTTTATTTTTATATATAAAAAGTTTCTTCAGCAGAACGCGTCCCTATCAAAAGCATGCCAAAATACCATTTATGTACCCTCCTGATAAGCATTCATTTCCATCAGGTCATACAATGGTAGCTTTTTCGGTATCATTTTCTATGGGAAGCTATAGTTTATATTCTGCTTTGCTGTTTTACCCTATAGCATCTCTTATAGCATTCAGCCGTGTATATGTAGGACTTCATTATCCTTTTGATGTAATATTCGGTATAATTTTTGGTACTATAATAGGCTTTTTGGCTAATATATTATTTTTCTATATAACAGGACTTCCTATAATAGGTCATTTATAATTCTTTTTATTAGATTTCATACTTTTAAGAGTATCTCTATTCTCTTTTTTTAATCTTTTCTTTAATTTATTTGAGTCAAGCATATTTCTCTTTTCAGATATAAAAATATAATATCCATTTTTCTCTTTCACCTTTACACCGCCGAAAACAGATGAAAGTTTATTTTTATACCAATCAAGCCTTTTAGTTACCATAATGAATTTACCATTCAATGTTAGTTTATAAAAACCTGATTCTATAAAATGCTTAGCAACAGAAAAGTCTGTATGATAAGGCGGATTAGAAAGTATCATAGAAAAATCTTTATCAATTATGCTTTTTAATCCGTCGCTTTGAACAATACTGATATTTGAAACATTATTTAAAACAGCATTATTTTTTGATGCTTCTACAGCTTCAGAATCTATATCGCACATAACTACTTTATTTTCACCTATTATCTTTGCTGCTAATATTCCCACAACTCCGTATCCGCATCCTAAATCTAAAATTTTATTCTCATTTTCAAAATTTACCTCATCAATCATAGATAATGTTCCTATATCTATATTTTTAGGCGAAAATAACTTATCATTTGAAATAAATTTTAAATCAATATTTTTTATAGTAATTTCTATATTGTACATTTTAAGTATTTTATAACCCTTCGTATAAATTGTCAATTTTTATTTATTCATATAAATTCAATAAAATATATTTCCGATAATCTATATATGTTTAAAGTAGATATTATATTAAAAGGAAGAGTTCAAGGCGTAGGTTTCAGGTACTATGCCAAACAGGTAGCTGATGAAATGAAAGTCAGCGGAAAAGTATGGAATAATTATGACGGTTCTGTAGAAGTCATAGGATATTTACAGACTAAAAATGATATTGATGAGTTTATAGAAAAAATCAAAATAGGACCTCAGATGTCTAGTGTTAAAGAGGTAACTGTTACAGTTATGCCTTCTGATCCGCCTATGGATGATGTTTTTGAAATAGCAAATTAAAGCCTCAGAATTGAACTGAAAATAATAATTATGAAAAATATTTTTAAATATGCTTCTATTATAGGATGCACTTTCGCTTCTCTAAATTTTGCTGCTGATTATACAGATTATAAAGTAAAAAATGGAGATACTTTATTTGGAATAGCATTTGCCCATGACATGAGTGCAAATGAATTTTTAAAAATAAATAATATTAAAGATCCTGATAAATATAATCTTAAAGTTGGAGAAATTTTAAAAGTAAAAGAAAAAGGCTATACTCTTGTGTATGATTCTGATAATAAAGTTTTCGGCTTGAAAGGAGAGGAAGGAAGCTCATATAAAGACTATAAAGTAAAAAATGGAGATACTCTATTTGGCATAGCATTCGCACATGGAATGACTGCTAATGAATTTCTGGCTATAAATAATATTAAAGATGCCAATAAATACAATCTTAGAGTTGGAGAAACTCTTAAAGTGGCAAACAATCAAAAAGAAAGTAATGCTTCAAGTTCAAATAATAATATAGATAATATTAATAATAACAATACAGAAAGTTATGATACTTATAAAGTAAAAAGCGGAGACACTTTATATGGAATAGCCTTCTCTCATGGTATGACAGCAAGTGAATTTTTGAAGATAAATAATATAGATGATCCTGATAAATATAAACTATATGTAGGTAAAACTATGTATGTAAAATCATCTAAAAAAGAAAATAATACAAATAATGAAAAAGAGGCAGAAAAAGAAATAGAATATTATACTGTTAAAAGCGGCGATACCTTATATGGAATAGCATTTCAAAATGATATCAGCGTAAATGATTTTCTAAAAATTAATAATATAGATGATCCTTTAAAATATAAATTAAGAACAGGTGAAAAATTAAAAATATATGCAAGAGCAAATACATCTAATGCACAAAGCAAAACTATAAAAACATATAAAGTAAAAAACGGAGATACTCTTGGAGAAATAGCATTAAAAAATTCTATGTCTCTAAAAGACCTGCTTGAGTTAAATAATCTTAATAATAATTATGTACTAAAAATCGGAGATACTTTAAAAATATATGATAATATTAATATAAGCAGTTCTTCAAAACAATCTTCATATAGAACCTTAGAAAATTATAAAGTTAAAAACGGAGATACTTTAAGCGAAATAGCATTAGCAAGGGGAATGGATTTAGTAGAGTTATATTCCATAAATAATATAAATGATAAATATATTTTGAAAATTGGAGATACTCTTAAAGTATATGCTAATCCTAAAAAAACAACTGCTTTAGTAATATCAAATTATAAAGTACAAAGCGGAGATACTTTATATTCCATAGCTCAAAAACATAAAATGGATTTAAGAGATTTAATGCAGCTTAATAATATAAAAAATGCGAATGAATATAAATTATATGCAGGAGCAAATATAAAAATAAAAATAGCCAAAATGGTTCCATACTCTTTTAATGATGACAGTTTATTGCCTGAAAGTTCTTTTATATGGCCTTATAAAGGAATAATAATTTCAGGATATGGAGTAGCTTCTGATAAACTTGCAAACAGAGGTGTAAATATATTAGGAGATGTAGGCGATAAAGTTATAGCTTCTGATGATGGAATCGTGGAATATGCTGATAATATAAGAGGATTCGGTACTGTTATTATACTTAAACATAAAAACGGATATAATACCTCTTATGCCCATCTTTCTAAAATAAATGTTAAACTTGGGGATATTGTGAAAAAAGGTGATTATATAGGAGATATAGGAAATACAGGTATGATAGACAGAAGCGAATTATATTTTAAAATTTCTTATCAGGGAAGATCTATAGATCCTGTAAAACTTCTTCCAAAAAGCTAATAAAATTTATAAAAAATATATGTTAAAAATGTATTGACAATTTTTGTATAAATGATATCATAAATACATGTTTGATCTTTGAAGGGGGGATGCTCCGGCTTCGACTGCGATGGTTGGAACATATTTTGCATAGTCGTGCTAGGTGTATGCACGTTAATATCATACTGAACAATAAGTGCAGACGAATACGCACTTGCAGCTTAATTAAAGCTGCCGCTGATTAAGTAGTTTGTCTATGGGTTACTTTTTCGGTGCCAAAACACATAGAACTTGTATTGGGTGCCGTATGAGCCTGATATTAAGTATACTCATGCTAGTCTTGTAGTTTTTCTGCTTGTCTTCTACCTATAAGGCGAAATTCTTAAAGATAAGATATGCTATGTAGACGAATGTGGTACGCTTCGTAGGACGCGGGTTCGAGTCCCGCCATCTCCAAATTTTTTATAATAATATTACAATCATGAAAATAGATTTTAATCTTATTAAAGATATTTTTGAGTTTATATATAATAGTTCTTCTTATCAAATAATTGGAAGCAGTTTATCAAAACAATTCGATGTATACAATGAAAATAAAATATCAGAAAACGAATTAAATGAATCAAATGCAAAAATAGAAAATGATTATCAAAATAAAAGAAATAATTTTATAAATCATATACAGATTTTATATGATAATAAATGCTTAGGAATACCTTATTATCCTGTAAATATTGAAGATTTATCAGATGCCTATATAAGAATAATGCCGAATGGTTATGAATTACTATACATACTAAACAATTATAATCTTGAAGAAGAAATAAATAAAAATATTCCCATATCAATTATAATAAAAAAATATAATAGTAAATTATTGTAATTTATAGCTAAATAATTTTTTCTTGTCATTTTCATAATGCTAAAAAATCATTTAATCTTTATAAATTAAACTTGTATCAAAACTAATATTGTCAAGTAATTTTTAAATAAGTCTTTATATAGCTAAAAAAAGAGTATGCATTATAAATACGCATACTCTTTTATATTTACTTAAAAAAATTATTTAACTGTATATTCTAAAATCCATCTCTGGGAATATATCATCACGCCACTCTATTTTTCTTAGCCATTCTTCATTCAAATCTCTGTTTTTAATAGCATAATAGAGGTCTGTGAATCTCTTTATATATAATTTTGTCATATTAACAGCATATTCAACCATAGTACCTGTATGCATAATGAAAGCCCAGTCGCTGCTTTGAGCAAGCAGTAATTCTCTGGCCGCCTGATTCAATGCCCTTTCATAAAGCCCTGTTTCATTATAATAATCATGTGCCAATTCTATCATTCTCTCAGCAGCTTTATGCAAATGCCTGTATATCCAGCCATTAGTACCATTAAGCCAAACTTCTCCGTATCCATTAGCTCCCCAGCTTGACATTGAAGGCATTGATATTTGATTTACAGGATGTCTTTCTAAATATTCTTTAGGAGTAATGGTTTCTATAGTGTTTTGATCATAATGTATCTTTCTCATTAAAAACTCTATGAACATAGGACCTTCATACCACCAATGCCCAAAAAGTTCAGCATCATAAGGAGATACAACTATAGGAGGTCTGTCCATAACAGAATCTAAATACTCGATTTGTTTTTCTCTGTTGAACATAAAGTTTCCAGCATGCTCTCCAGCTGCCTCCATAGCCCACTCTGGATTATAAGGCTCTTTTGGACAGTCTTTTCCTGTAATTCTATAGTATTTTATTCCTGTATTTTTTCTAAGTCCGTTGCTCTGTATAAAATCTTTAATATACTCGAAAGGCAAATCATAACCTATATCTCTATAAAATTCTCTGTATCTGAAATCTCCCGGATAACCTACTTCGGCACTCCACACGCTTCTTGAACTCTCTATATCTCTTCCGAAAGCTGCTACCCTACTCTCTCTTGAACAGTATAAAGGAGCATAAACTCCATATTTAGGTACTTTATCAGCATACATTATACCATGAGTATCAACAAAGAAATATTTAATACCATTATTGGCAAGATGCTTTTCAAGTCCGGGAAAGAAACCACATTCGCCTAACCATATTCCTGTAGGCTTTCTGCCCAAATGTTTTTCATGGGTTTTTACAGCCATTTTTAATTGGGCTTCTATTGCTTTAGGATATTCCTGCATAAATGGGAAAAATCCATGTGTCGCACCGCAGGTAATTATCTCTAAATTCCCTCTCTCTAAAAAGTATCTGAAACCATTCAATAAATTTTTATTATATTTATAAACAAAAATATCTCTTATCTTTTTAAACTTATTTTTATAGAATTCAGCAGTATAATGAAAACTAGGATCTAATGAAGTTCTTTCACACTCCAATTCTGATAATTTTATTAACTTCTCTATATAATTAACATATCTATTTTGAAGCAATTCATTAGCAAGCATATTCATAAGAGGAGGAGTTACGCTCATAGTTATCTTGAAGTTAACACCATCATTAACCATTCTGTCATAAGCATCTAGTAGAGGTATATAAGTTTCTGTGATAGCTTCATACAGCCATTCTTCCTCCAAAAAATTTTCATGTTCAGGGTGTCTCACATAAGGTAAGTGAGCATGCAGCACTAAAGCTAAATAGCCTTTTGACATAATTATTCCTTAAATTTAAAATGTTATATAATTAGTATATAAAATATAAATATTAAAATCAAGACTTTCAATATACTTAATCATCAAAAAATAAAAATCATAATAAATTTATGCTATGAAAATTCACAAATTAATTAACAATCTTTACAATTTTTGCAAGTACCTGTAAATACAATATCATGTTTAAATACATCTACATCATATTCTTTGGAAACTAATTCATCTAGTTTTTTCTGATATTCCATAGGTATATCCAACAATTTCTTACATTTACCACACTGAAAATGATAATGATCGTTAGTTATATGATCAAAGCGAACAGCATCATCTATTATAGATAATTTTTGAATCTCTTTAGTTTCTGACAGCAAATTTAGATTTCTATACACTGTACCCAAACTTATAGATGGAAAGTTTGGTTTTATATAATTATAAACTTCTTCTGAAGTTGGGTGATTTTTAAGCTCTCTAACAGCATTTAAAATCACCTGCTTTTGTATTGTATTTCTTGTATTATTCATAACCTAATTTCCTTACTAAAGCAATTAATAATCAATCTTATTTAGTAATATTATATCAAGTAAATTATTTGTCAAGAAAAAAATAATTTTTTATACAAATAATACAGAAAAAATATCATAATTCTAATAAATTAACATAATCTATGGATAAATTACTAGAATTTGACATATAACTCTTCGTTATGACTATTTTATAATTATCAGTTTTATGAGTATAAATTTCAGCTAAAATATCCCCCTCTTCATCATCTAAAGAATACTTTTCTAATTGTATATTATTAGAATTCAAACTGTTCAATATATTATCAAATAAAGTATCAACATTATAGCTGCTATTAATGGTTATTTGCATTATATAATTACTTCCGGTAAATACAACTAATTGAGCATCATCTTCTCTAATCTTTATATTTTTTTTTAGTATATTATTTACTGCAAAGAAGGCATCTATATCAAACATTTCAGCTAAACTTTCAAATGAATCTTTAAATGATAAAGAAGCTAATGACTTAATTTCATTATTACTATATGTTATTAAATTATAATAAGTAAACGGATTTTTTATGTCTACAACTTCATACGAATTAATATTCTTATGAATTATGTTTGCTATAACTATAAAAATAACCAAAAAACATGCAAATACTATAAATCTAATTACTTTCATCAACTTCTCTTCAAATCTCTAAACAAACAGCATATATTTGACAGTTGTAAATATATTATAGTTAATTAGCTATATTATGATTTTCTATAAGCAGTATATCATTAACCTCTTCTATACAAAACAACGGCATATCTCCTGCATTGTAGTATGAAGGTTTCAACTTGTAAGTTAATACATTTTCATATTGCATAAACTTTTCTGATTCTATAACCATATCAAGCTTAACTTCAACCTCTTCATTAGAATCAACTTTTTTCGGCATAAAGCAGAACATAAATTTGCCTGGAACATTGCTTGATACTATAGCAGGATTAGGAAAATTAACTCCATAACCTTGAAGTATTTTTCCTTCAGAAAATATATAAACTAAAGCATTTTCTATTTTTCCAAAATTATTAGAAGCTGTAATATTACCCATTATACTAGGATAAGTTAAATAATATCCGCTTTCATCAATAGAAGGAACCGACTCAAGTAATGTATTTTCCTTTCTTCTAGTAACTATTTCACAAGCATCTGCTATAATACTCAATATTTCTGTATTGCTTTGTATAGTATCTTTATTATAACTATGAAGAACTCCTCTAGCACTTGTAACATACTGAGGCTGAACTCTATTCAAAGTATAAGCTATTATATCCATACGCATATTAGTATTAACGGGAATATTTTTTTCTTTTAAGTATGAGTCTGCTAGTTTTGAAACTTTTTGTTCCATAAGATTTACTAAATACATAAAAACCGCCCTCCAAATATATATAATATTATACAAAACAAACGATTATTTGTCAAAGAAAATTCTATTAATATAAAATAAATTTATAAATTGTAATATAAAAAATATTTATTTATATAATCTTTCCATTAAAAAATATTTTCTTAATTTAAAAAATTAAATAAGAAATAATCAATATATAAAATATATATTTTAAATCTTTATTAATTAATAATTATATGAATTATCATAAACTAGAACAGAATTTTTTTCAAATATAATAAATAACTCTTTTAATTTTTTATAATTATTACTATATGATTTTAAAATAATTAATAAATTTTCTAATGAAATTTTTACTCTAAAAACAAAATGCATTATAAAATTATTTCGTTATTGTAAATAAAAATAATTCAAAATGAGCTTTAAAAATATTAACAGGTGTTGTAACACTTAAAGTGTTTAAATATGATATTTTGGATATTATTTTTACTATTTCCTCCAATGAAAATAGTTTTAATGAAGTTTTTTTCTTTTTCAATATAAACTCCGGAATCTTAGTTAATTTGCTTATCTCACCTAATGTAGTTTGGGGAGGAAATATCTTCATATAATATACAGCCAAAAAATTATTCATCATTAAAGTTAAAGAATTTGAGGCATCTTGATCCAATCTATGCATTATACTGAAGCATTTTTTTCTGTCTCTTTCAAATAGAGCATCTAAAAAATCAAATATATTCCTATTTTTTGATACATAAGTAAAATCTGCTATATCTTCAACATTTAAATATTCTTTATCGTTATAGCTGCATATTTTTCCAAGCTCTGAGTAAAGCGAATCATAATCCAAATTTATATTATTAATAAGATATTCTATAGCTTCAGAAGATATTTTTTTTCCTTGCTTAATAATATAAGCATTTATTAAGCCCCTAAAATCTCTTTCATCAGGAAGCGGAAAATCTATAAAATATATATTATTGACCTCTTTCTTTTTAGAAAAATATTTATATATAGGATCTTCATCTAATGAACTTTCGGTTTCAAGTATGACTACAGAAGTTTTTGAAGGATTTGAGCAATAATCTAAAAAATCTTCCTGAAAATTATTATATTTATAAATTATAATAAGTCTTAATTTAGAGCCAAATGGAGGAGTATCTGCTACCTCTAAAGGAGTAAAACCTACAGCATCATTTTTATCATAAAATACACTGTAATTCATTTCACTGTCTCCTTCATCTGGAAACATACTTGAATGCATAGCTGCTATAAATGCTTTTTTAAAAAGTCTTTCTTTGCCTGTAAGTATATAAACACAATGTTTAAATGGTTCTTTTATATAATTATCTTTAATTTTTTGAAATTCTATTTCTGTTTTTACTGAAACTTTATTCATAATGAATATATGATATCATATATTTTTTTTATAATCAATATAATATCTCATACAGCTTTCTTCTTATTTTTATCTATATCTATAAATACTCTTATTTCTATTTTACACTCATCTATAGCATCTAATTTTACATTCTTTATTCTGGCATATACTTTATTTCGCTTATCTTCTAACTTGTATGATATTAAAGGAGATATAATACTTGGAACATATCCTAACCTGAAATCAAAACTTCTGTCGTAAATGGCTATAGCAAATCTATCATAAGGATTTGTTATATCACGAAGCAAATTTATAGGCTCATTTTTAAGTAATAAATCTATAACATCTTTACCATTATTGTATTTATATCCTGCAACAAAAAAATCTATATAATATCTTTTTGTTTTGTAATTCCTATTTATAATAATCCTTTTAAAACTCTCTTCATGATTAATTAGACAAGTTATATGTTCTGTATTTTTATCCATAAGACAAGAAATTTACCCTAATTCTTTAATGCGTATTGAAGAATTTTACTTCAATTCAAATTTTCTGTCAAGCATTTATAATACAATTCATATTATATTAATGAAATTATTTCAAAAACCAATTAATATTTATAGTATTTTTAATACTAGTGTTGAATATTAGACTTATTTCAAAAGTACCTGAAAAAATCATATATAAAAATTTCGTAATTTATAAACCATAAAAATAATGTTTTACATGTTGTATAAATTATTATTTTATTATATAAATATGCAGTCTTTACTCTAACAACATCTGCTGAAGACACGCTTAACAAGACTGACCTCATCGGCACGCACAAAATGGCAGCTAGTTACCGCAATTATAAATAAAATTAGTCTTGAAGCAAGTTTATTATATGTAAAATATACTAAGCAAATAAAAACTTATATGAATATAAAACAAAAACTATTTTAAAAATCTTACTAATTAGTTACAAAACAATATTAAATTAATACTATTTATTATATTGTAAAATTTAAAATAACTTAGTTAAGTATATCAAAACAAATATAATATTTTATTTATTTTAATACTACATAAATATTAAATTTTAATGTATATATATCCGAGTTATATTGATGGATTTTTATTTAGTTATTTTTATTAGTTGTTTTTATTAATAAAAATTATATAATTTAAAAATATAATTTTTATTTTAAGGGGAAGCACAATGAAATTTAATAAATATATATTAATAATTTTTGCTTTATTAACTATATTTTCATGTAAAAAAACAGAACTTACAGTAACACAGCCAGGACCTGAATACATTTTAAACAAACTATTAAAAGGCAGTTGGAATGGCGTTACTATAAATGGAGATACATTAACTCTTGATGGTCAAAATTACAAATTTGAAGACTCTATATTAGGAATAGCAGGTATTTTTGCTAACGGCAATGATTATGTAATAGCAGCACCTCTTGGAAATTTAGTAACTATTAGCACAGATGGAGGAAGTACAGATGGTGTTAAAGAAATAATAAATATAGTGGGACAGGAAAATGCTATAGGAGTTATTAATGGAATAGCAAACAGCAAGGACCCAAGTAATATTAAACCTGAAGATGTAATAGGAACTGCCCAAGTTACAGAAGAAGAAAAAAACAAAATAGGAGAAATACTAAGCGGATTACATTTTGGTAAAGTTGAAACAGCAACATCTAAATAATTCCTTATTTAAGGTTACGATATGAAAAGAATTATTACAGCTATTATAGTATTTAATATATCAATTATTAATCTATATGCCAATGGCATACCTATGTCTACACAATCGGATACTAATACTTATAGCTGGATTAAAGGCAGACAAATTGTAAGTGTGAATTTAAATCCTGGATATGCTGGATTAATTCCGCCTTTAATTAATACAATATTTGATAATTATCAAACTTTTACAGGTTTAGCTGGTCTTGATTTAAGTCAATTTGATAAATATTTAAGTGCTATAGAAGCTAAATCTAGTTTTTGGTATGTTCCAAATGTATCATATACATTATTACTTCACCCCCGCATAGGTGTGGAAATAGGATTTGGAGTGCAGGCTATGTCATTTCAGCTTGGAGTGCCTAAAGATAAAGCTGGAGATTTGGCGGCTGATTTTATTCCTGGACTAAATGTACCTGAAGTAAATATACCTGGAACAGATATTCCTAATACAGATAATGTTACAGATAATATTATTGATACTTTAGTGAGTTCAGATACTTATCTCAAAGCATCTCTAATATATTTTCCGGCAACAATAGGGATAAAATTTTTTGGAGGTAAAAACAGACAAATTGTAAATACATTCAGATTTGGCGTAGAGGTATTAATATATGATATTGAAACCGAAAATGGAATTTTGGGACTGCATACAAAAAGACATACCGTTGATACTACAATGTATCTATCCTATGAATTAGGTTGGACTATAGAGTTATTCCCTACAAGAGAATGGCCTGTAAAACCTTATATAGATATATCATTATTTGAAATAGGATATTATATAAGATCCGGAATACCTGGGCTTTATTCAGACATTCATGAGGGAATCGGATTTTTCGGAAGCGGTTTAGTTGATATAAATGCCATGATACCTACTTGGAATTCTTTTCCTTCTTGGATAAATTATGTTTCTGCAATAAGATTTTCTCTATTCCCTAGAATAGGTTTCAGCTTAAGATTTTAGTGAGGTATAAATGGTATGAGAAAGAATATATTAATAATTTTATTTTTATTTATACTTGCTAATATCACATTTGCTAATGATATTTCAAACATTGTAGTAGAAAAACACAGAAATAATACCAATGAAAATGGAATAAATTCACATAGAAATTCTATAGGTGTCAATTTCGGAACTACAATTTTTTATATGCTGTTAGCTCCCTCTGTTGTAAATCTTTTAATTCCATCAAATGACATCAACAATTTGAAACTTCAAGGTACTTTCGGATTAGATCTTACATACACTTTTAGAGTATCAGAAAAAGCAGATATCAATGTAGATACAGGCTTTTATTCTATGAAAACTTATTATAATAATTCAAAAAGACAATACAGTGGAAATGTATACGGACTTGGGCTTTCTATAGGCGGCAGATTTTATTTTAATAGTAAAGACAGAGCTTCAGGTTTTTTCTTAATGCCTAAAGTAGGAACAACATTGTTCATAACTCAAGGAAGAGAATTGGAAAAAGAAACATTAACTTATACTAATAGAAATAGTAATATATGGGATTTTTATATATCAGGCGAGATGGGATTTAGAATAGATATTTCAAGAAGTTTAGGTATTAACAGCGGTGTTCGTCCTTTCTTTGATATATCAATAATAGATATAGGATTTTCATATAAAAGCATAATAAGAATTGTTCCTCTGCCAAGATTTGCTATAGGAATATTGTTTTGATGTTTAAGGATAGCATTTTATGAAGTTTTTAATAAAAAAATTTTTGATTATATGTATATCGACTGCATGCCTTACTAATATGCTTATGTCTATGGATATAGGAGCTTATTTATCACCTAAATTTATATTTAATATTGGAGATTCTGGAATACAAAACAAAGAAAATAAAAAAAATACTATGAATATGTATATAGGAGGCGGTGCTGCCATAGGATATAATTTTGATATACTGCATAAATACTCTACTGTAAGGGCAGAATTTGAATATCTTTATAGAAATCCAATACCAGGAAATGCATATTCTAATAATATACAATCCATACAAACACATACTTTTTTATTTGGCATGTATTATGATATTAATTTCTTATATGTAAACTATAACAATGAAGACTCTGTCAGAAGCAAATTAAATAATGGTAAAAGACCTGTTATGTCTGTTTATTTAGGCATGTTATTTGGAGGAGCTTTCAACTCATATATTCTGTCTTCAACTTTTGATTATAATGGCATTTTCAAGACAAGTACATATTACAATAAATTTGAATTTATGTTTGGATTTGGAGGAGGATTAGCATTTCATATAACTCCATTAATTAGTTTAGATTTAGGCTATAGAATACTACTTAATATAAATGCTAAATACAGTCATGATATTGTAACATCTTTAAGGTTTAATTTTTAGGAGCTGTTCAGATGAAAAGACATTATATAATAGTATTTATGCTTGTATTTTTATTTTATGGAACTCAAGAACTATTTTCTATGATACCTACAGGTTTATATATAACGCCTAAATTAATATTCTCACATGATGGAAATTATTATTATGATAAAGGAAATGGAGAAAAGGGGTATTTTAATTATTTAGGAGGCGGATTTTCATTAGGATACAGCATACCTAGTATTAATAAATCATCTCCCGTAAGATTTGAATTTGAATATTTAGGAAGAAGAATAATAAGTATGTCTGATGATATATCTTTGCATACACTTTTAGGTTCTGTATATTTTGATATTAACTTTTTCCTTATAAAAGAAAAATTAACTGATGAAAGTTATAAGCAAACATTGCTTGATAAATATCCACCTTTTACTATTTATTTGGGTTTATCTATAGGAGGAAAAATAAAAGATTGTGAATGTAGTCAAAATACCGACAATACTGCAAATAATATAAAAATGAGAAGTGCAGAAAGTACATTAGTTTTCGGAATCAATGGAGGATTTGCTTTTAATGTACTTACATATATGTCCATTGATTTAGGATATAGGTATTTAATAGATACAAAGGCCAATGGATATCATGAGGTATTATTAGGATTAAGATTTAAAGTTCCTAAAATATAATATTCTATTTAATTTATTATTAGTAATGTACAAAAAAATATAAATTAAAGCAAAAATATTTTATCTTGTTTTTTTATTTATTATATTATATTATATGTAATAGTGAATCAAAATTACTTTAAAGAAAGTAGGAGCATAATATATGTTTAATTATATAAAATATTTATTATTTGTATCATTGCTATTTATATCATGCAGCAATGGTACAACATCGCCTTCAAATTCAAATGATCAAATATCTTCACCTGAAAATATACCTGAACATATTATAAAAAATTATTTCATTAAAGCTGATGAATCTGAAAGCAATATAGAATCCAAAATGCAGGAATATTTTAATGAATATGATTATTACTCTATATTTTTAGAAGATACAAAAGAAAACATTGAGAAAAACAATACAATATCAAAAATAAATACTATAATATCAAAAGATACATATACTAAAGATGGAGTTTATCTTGATTTAAGTAAAACTTCAATAACTGAAATAACAGCTAATTCTTTTAAAGGAAATAAAAATTTATATGGCATCAAGTTGCCGGAAACTATAACATCAATCGAAGAAAATGCATTTAATGACTGTTCAAGTTTAAAAATGATTAATTTCCCAGTTTCTATAACATCAATAGAAAAATCAGCATTTCAATTTTGTATAAAATTAGAAACTGTAAATTTAAGCCAAACAAAAATACTTGAAATAAAAGCTAATTCTTTTTATAACTGTTCTAGCTTGAAAAATGTTACTTTACCAGAATCAATATTAGCTATACAGCCCAATGCATTTAGTTCATGCTCTTCACTAGAAGAAATTAATTTTCCTTCTAATTTGCAAGGTATTGCTACTTATGCTTTCGCAGAATGCCGGGCTTTAAAAAAAGTAATTCTAAATGAAAAAATAACCAAAATTCTTGCTATGGTATTTTATAACTGCTCATCATTAGAAAAAATTAGTTTTCCTAAATCTATGAGTTCAATAGGACAATATGCTTTCTCAGGATGTATTGCTTTAAAAGAAATAGAATATTTAGGAAGCACTCCTTCAAGTGTTAAAGCTGATGCAACAGCATTTTCTGAATACTATGGTATGGCTAAAGCTGCAACTCCCGATAATTTATATCTTCCTAATGTAACAACTGATCCTAATGATGGAAGTTGGAATAATTTCTTAAACTATGACTGGAGTACAAAAACAATAAATTATGGTCAAAGTATAACTAAATGAAATTATGATTTGGAGAAAGTAAGTGAAGAAGCTAATAATAATACTTATATCTTTAGCAGTGTCTTCATGCAATTATAAATTAATTTCTCCATACTGCATGTGTAATTTAAATAATAAAGTAAATGTAAGTTTATCTAGTGTTGGAGCTAATTCTACTGAAGAAGAAATAAAATCTGCTCTTGAAAATAATAAAAATGAAACAGGAAAAAATATAATAGTAATTACAGGACATATAGGTAATAATTCATCAATTTTTGATAATATAAAAGGAGCTATTAAAGATGAAACTGATGTAATATTAGATTTATCAGGAGCATCTTTAGAAACTTCTTACACTTTCACATTGGAAGGAGCTTCAGCATTAACGACTGTACTGCTTCCGCCTATTCAGCAAATAACTGCGAACTTTTTTAAAGACTGCACCGCTTTGGTTAATATTCAAATACCAAGCAGTATAATAAAAATAAATGATACTAGCTTTGAAAATTGTACTTCTCTTAAAAATGTTGAATATTTAGGAACTTCTCCAAATGCTCTGACAACTTCAGCTTTTGCTTCTATTAAACCTACAGACTTATATCTTCCAAATGTTAAAACAGATCCTCAAGACGGAAGATGGAATAATTTTTTAGGTGCAGCTTGGACTACAATACATTATGCTGCTTCTATGCCGCAATAATTAAATATTTTACTTGATTATATACTTTTTGTATACTATAATTTATATATAGAATTTTTAAAAATTAGAGGTGTGTATAATGGAACAAGAAGTAAAAGCAAGAATAGATTCATGGCTTAACGGTCCTTATGATGATGAAACAAAAAAAGAAATTAAAGCATTATTAGATGCAGGTAATGAAAAAGAATTAACAGATGCATTTTACCGAGATTTAGAGTTTGGTACAGGCGGACTTAGAGGCATAATGGGAGTAGGCACTAACAGAATGAATAAATATACTGTTGGAGTTGCCACTCAAGGCTTAGCCAATTATATATTAAAACAAGGAGGAAGTGATTATAAAGTTGCTATAGGGTATGATTCAAGAAATAATTCTGATGTATTTTCAAAAGCTGCTGCTGAGATACTTTCTTCAAACGGAATAAAAGTTTATTTATATGATGATATTCACCCTATTTCACTTCTTTCTTATGCTGTTAGAAGTTTGGGCTGTATTGCTGGAATAGTTGTTACTGCAAGTCATAACCCTAAAGAATATAACGGATATAAAGTTTATTGGACTGACGGTGCTCAGGTTATACCTCCTCATGACAAAAACATAATAGATGAAGTATTAAAAGTTAAACCTGAAGAAGTAAAAATGGGAGATGCTTCAAAAATCACAATAATAGGCAAAGATATTGAAGATAAATACATGAATGATTTAATGTCTTATTTAGTAAATCCAGACATTATTAAAAAACATCATGATATAAAAATAGTTTATACTCCTATTCATGGTTCTGGATATAAAATGGTTCCTATGGCTTTAAGAAAGGCTGGTTTTACAAATTTAACAACATTAGAAGGTGCTCAGCCTCCTGATGGAAATTTCCCTACAGTAGAATCTCCTAACCCAGAAAATCCTGAAGCATTGCAGATAGCGGTTAATAAAGCTAAAGAGATAGGTGCCGAACTTGTTATGGGTACTGACCCAGACTGCGACAGAATGGGCTGTGCTTTGCTTACTAAAGATGGAAGCTATATTTATCTTACAGGTAATCAAATAGGATCTATAATGGCATATTACCTCATTACAAACAAAAAAAATATTAAAAATCCGTACATAGTAAAAACAATAGTAACTACTGAACTTGCAAGGGCTATTGCTGATGCTAATAATGTTAAGCTTTATGATGTGCTTACAGGTTTTAAATGGATTGCTGATGTTATAGAAAGAGATAAAGAAGGTACATATTTATTCGGATTTGAAGAGAGTTTCGGATACTGTATTAATTCAAATGTACGAGATAAAGACGGAGTTAGTTCTTGTTTGATGCTTGCTGAAGTTCTTGCTTACTGTAAAGATAATAACATTACTTTAGCTGACTATTTAGAAAGTATTTATGAAAAATACGGATATTTCTATGAAGAGACTATATCTATTACAAAAAAAGGTGCTGACGGAGCTAAAGCTATAGCTGATTTGATGACTTATTACAGAAATAATTTACCTAAAGAAATTTCAGGTGTTCAAGTAGAAACTATAAGCGACTATGAGAAAAAAGAAGTTTATGATAATACAAGTAAAAAAATAAAAGATATCACTCTTCCAAAATCTAATGTACTTCAATATATACTTGCTGATAAAACTAAAATTACTATAAGACCTTCTGGTACTGAGCCTAAGATAAAATTCTATTTTGAGGTTTGCGTAAAAGAAAGCAAAGATAAGAGACTTAAAGTTGCTAAAGAAAAAGTAGCTAATTTTAAAAAGTTTATTAAAGAATAATTTTTTATTATTGCTAGCTATAAACTTCATAATTAATAATAATAATAAATAAAAGAAGTCCTATTTTTTAATGGGGCTTCTTTTTTATGCGACATTTTTTGTCATAGTGAGAAAGTATAATATATATATAATTAGATAATCATATTAAGGAGATTATATGAAAAAAATTATTATATTATTAATTTTTTTACTAACTTTCATAATAAGCTGTTCGGGTAATTATGTAAGTGTAAGTAATGAAGAAACAGGTACAGATATATCTTTGGGAAAAATTACTGCTTCAGAAATGACTATATACACAAATAATTTTGCAAAAAGTAAAATGCCGAAAATCATTATTTACTTAAATCAAAAATTAGAAATTGATAAAACTCAATTAGTAAGCGTATCAAATAATCAAAATTTAAATTTTAATATTGCAGATTTTACATTAGAGAAGAATGAAACTTTTTATGAAAAAGGAGTTAAAATAAACTTAAGATCAAACTCTTTTTATAAAATAACAAATATGCAGACTAATGCTTTTAATTTATATTTTAAATTAAAAACTACATTCACAAATGAAAATATAGAAAATAAAGAAATATTATATGATATCAATGTGCAAGCTAAAATGACAAAAACTTCTATATTATTAACCATAATAAAATGGATATTTATAGTAATATTAGGAATTTTATTTTTACCGTTTATACTGCTTGCATCTATGTTTGTATACCCAATAAGAACCAGCAGCGGATTTTTTCTTGCTATTATACTGCCTTTTATTTACTACCCTATTTTATTCTTTATTATAAAATTAGTTATTAATTTTTTTGATGAACACAGATAGAAATTATAATAAGAAGTATAATAATTATTTGATTGGGCTTTTATATTTTTAACTTTATTCTAACTCCCGCCCATTTTAATTTAAAATTTTTTCTTTGTATTATTGTATCATTTTTATTTATTTACTTTTACTGTTATTATGACACCCTCCCTAGCTTTATTTTAGTTTATAATCTTCACAACGCACGCAGAGTGAAATTATAAATATAAATAAATTATAAATTCTAATTTTAATTATATATAAAATTCAGCTAACCGTGCGTAGAGAAAGATTTTTAAATTTAATATACGCTTGGGTGGGTGCATTAATTTCTAAGTAAACTATAAAAATAATAAAAATTAAAATTTGAAAATAAAACAATAAAATATAAAGGGCGGGAATGTAAATAAAATTTTTAAAATATAAAAATTATTCATCTTTTACTATTCTTGATTTTAGGTAATTAGCCTTTAATATAAACGCCTCATTCTCTTTATAAAAAATTTCTTTTGAGCTTTCATCTTTAAGTAAAGAACGCATTTCATCTTTAGCCTTACGCATTATCTCTTTATCTTTTATTATGTTTCCAAGTTTGAAGTCTGGAAGTCCGCTTTGCTTATCTCCTAAAAACTCTCCAGCTCCTCTTAATTCCAAATCTTTTTCTGATATTTTAAATCCGTCGGTAGTTTCACATATTATGTTAATTCTTTCTTTTATAATGTCATTAAGTTCGCTGTGAAGTATAAGATAGCAGTAACCTAATTTGTCTCCTCTGCCTACCCTACCCCTAAGCTGATGAAGCTGTGATAAACCAAAACGCTCTGCTCCTTCAATTAATATAGTAGTTGCATTAGGATTATCAATTCCTACTTCTATTACAGTAGTTGAAAATAGTACTTTTATATCTCCGCTTGCAAATCTATTCATTATATATTCTTTCTCTTCATCTTTCATTTTACCATGTATTATTTCTATTTGAGTGTCTGAGAAGTATGTTTCTTTAGCTCTTTGAAACTCACTTGAAAGAGTAATAAAACTAGAATCATTATTTTCTATCAGTGGAAAAACAACATATCCCTGTTCTCCTTTTGATATTCTGTTTTTTAAGAATTTATAGCAATGATCTCTTTCATAAAGCTCTTTATATTTTGTAAGAACTCCTTTTCTTGAGCTAGGAAGAGTTTTTATAATTGATAAATCCAATTCTCCAAATAATGTTAATGCTAATGACTGAGGAATTGGAGTTGCCGTCATAAGAAGATAATCAACATTTTTTCCTTTTGATAATAATTTGTTTCTTTGAGCAACGCCGAATCTCTGCTGTTCATCTACTATTGCATAAGAAAGATTTTTAAATATTACTTCATCATATATAATAGAATGCGTACCTACTAATATACTGCTTTTACCTTCTCTAAGCCTTTTTAGTAAATATCCTCTTTCACTTTGACTTACAGAAGATGTGAGTATGTCTATTTTTATAATATCTTCTAGCCCAGCTGATTTAATGATTTTTTTGAATGTATTATAATGCTGCAAAGCTAGTATTTCTGTAGGTGCTAAAAATGCTGTTTGAAATCCAGATTCTGCAGGTATTAATGAAGTTAAAAAAGCTACTATTGTTTTACCAGCTCCAACATCTCCCTGAAGAAGTCTGAACATTTGCTTTTTTGAAAATAAATCGTTTTTTATTTCGTTTACAGTATTTAATTGATCTTCGGTAAGTTCAAAAGAAAGAGAAGATTTTACTTTTTCAAGCAGATTTGAAGAATTGTATCTTTCATCTTTTATTAAAATATTAGGTCTTCTCTCACTTAAATGTATATACTGAAAAGTTAAAAACTCCTCAAAAATTAAGCTCTCTCTAGCTTCATCAAGTGCTTCAAACGAAGTAGGAAAATGCATCTCCATAATAGAGGGAACAAAACTTTTAAGCCTATATTTTTTTTTAATAACACTAGGTATATCATATTTCATATTCTTTTCAAATACTTCAAGCTCATCTACAATTAAAGTTCTCAATTTTTTCTGAGAAAGCCCCTCAGTAAGAGGATATATTGGAACTATCTTTCCGTATGATAATGCATTTGAAGAAGGCTTTTCAAACTCTGTCATTCTGCATTGAAGTTTTCCTCTGTTTCCCCTTACAAACTTTCCTGTTAAATATAGTTTAGCTCCTTTTGTAACTCCAGCAGGAAGTCTTCCGCCATAAATAGGTACTTCGCATATTGCAGTTCCATCAGTAACTATAACTAAAGGTTTATTCCTATATTGAAAAGTAAAACTAGAAATATCTATAACTTCTACATATACAACACTTGTTTTTTCTTTATTTTCTAATGCTTCATGAAGTTTTAATGTTTTTCTTCTGTCATCATAAGTTCTAGGGAAAAAAGCTATTAAATCGTATAGTGTTATTATACCCTTTTTAGCTAGTATTTCTGCGTATTTTGGACCTACACCTTTTGAATATTTTATACTCTTAGTAAATATATCTTTACTATAATCGTTATTTAACAAATCTATATACCTTATTCATCATTTTCAGTTTCTTCTGTTTCTTCATTCACTACTTCATATTCAGCTTCTTCAGCATCTGATTCGCTGTATTTCCAAACTTTATATTTTTGCAAATCAGTAGAAAAACATTTTATACATAATCCTATTATAAATGCATCATCTAATAATCCTATAATTGGAAATAAATCAGGAAGAACATCTAAAGGAAGTATTAAATATATTAATGCTCCAGCTATAGCAGATAAACTTTTCCAAGGAACATCTTTATAGTTACCATTAACATAATCCCCTATCATATCAACCATTAATTGTATTTTATCTAAAAACTTAGAAAGATGTCTTGATGATGAAAGATTCAGTATATCTTTTGTTTTATCAATAATAGATGTCAACTTTTCAAATGTAGTTTCTAAAGAAATTTTATCCCATAATTCTTTTGATTTTTCTCTTATTCCCATAAACACTCTCTTAATACTTTTGTTAATTCATATTTTATTATAACATATAAATAGACTTGTTTCAAAACTAATTTTTTATAATTTTGAGTGTATTATCCCTACAAGGCATACAATCGTGCGAAACTATATCCTCGAATCCCGGATACGCTTTCATGAAAGACTGCATATTTATATATCAAAACGATAGTTTATACAACATATAAAACACTATTTTATAATTAATAAATTACGAAATTTTAATATATAATCTTGTCAAGTGGTTTTGAAACAAGTCTAATAGAAAATATCAATAACTTTATACTTCTATTTTTTCACTCAAAATATTGCATAAATAATAAATTATGTTATACTTATTAAGCAAGTATTATCAGGAGAAGCAATAATGGATAAAGAACAAGTAAAAGGTGTAATCATAGAAAATAATCCTTCTATTTTAACTAAATATAAAAATGCTTTTAATAATATATTTGATATAAGCACTTTCAATGATATTAATTCCTCTTTAGGATATATTATAGAAAATAATTTAAGTATATATTTTTATATTGTAAGATACAATGAAAGTGAAAAAGATGCTATAAGTTTATTTGTAGATAAGGTAAAAAAAATTAATCCTCAAATAAAATTGGTTATGACTGATGTTTCAGATGGTTTTGATGAAACCGCATATCCTTATGCTTTAATATTCCATAGAAATACAGATGTAAGTGTAATAGTACAATCCATACAAAATGAAGTTTCAAAGATATTAGAAGATGGAAATACAAAAAGAAGACAGTATTCAAGAGTTAATTGGCCTTTAAATGTTGTAATAGCATATAAAGATAAGATTAGAGGAACTATAGATAGAAATATACTTTCTATAAGCGGTAATGGTGCTTATATATCATCTGATACTAATATTCCTGATAAGGGTGATATGCTTGGACTTACTATATCTTTTAAAGATTTCAAATTATTCACTGAAGCTAAAGTAGTTTGGATTAATAATGATAATCAAAAACCTGACTTACCTAAAGGTTTTGCTGTGCAGTTTATTGATATAGGTATGGCATCTCAAAAAATTATTGATCAAATTATTAGAGATAAATTATTACAGGAATTATTAGTAGAATTAAATGATGAAAATTTCTCCTAATGAAGACAATATTAAAGAAGAAAAAAAATTAATAAGAGAATCCTTTAAACTCATCAGAAATAACTTAGATTCTAATTTTATTAAGGATAAAAGTTCTATAATCTCTAAAAAATTTAGAAATATAGTAAATATTAATAAATTCAATTCTATATGTGTATATGTGGACTTTAATAATGAAGTACCAACTGATGAAATAATCAAATATGCTCTAAAAAATAATATTAAAGTATCTGTACCATTTCTCATAGATAATCATAATATGAAATTAAAATATATAAATGATTATGATAAAGATATCAACAGAAATACTAAATTCGGATGCGGAGAACCTTTTGAATATTGTAAAGATTGCAATATAGATGAAATATCTATGTTTATTATTCCTGCTTTGGTTTTTGATGAAAAATGTAATAGATTGGGATTTGGAAGAGGATATTACGACAATATATTAAGAATTAATAAAAGCGCCTTAAGGATAGGCTTAGCTTATGATTATCAGATACTTCCATCAATACCAAAAGATGATAATGATGAAATATTAGATATTATTATCAGTGAAAGTAAAGTAATAACCGCAACCTTTTAATTTAATTAATTATCAGCAATAGGTGCTTCATCATCATCATCATCAGTTGCAAACAATTTCTCTAAGTCTAAAACAACTAATAATTTATCTTCTAATTTACCTACGCCCTTAATATATTTCTGACCTATACCTGAAAGCATTGGAGGAGGAGGCTGAATATCAGAATTTGAAATGGATACTACCTTAGAAATAGAGTCGATAATTATGCCCATATCAACATCTTCTATTTTTACTATGATAATACCTGTATTTTTATCGCCTTCGGTTTCTTCTAAATTGAATCTCTTTTTTAAGTCAATTATAGGTATAATATTACCTCTTAAATTTATTACACCTTCTACAAAATCTGGGGCATTAGGAATAAGTGTAATCTTTTCCATTTTAATTATCTCTTTAGCCTGCATGATATCTATAGCATACTCACCGCTGCCTAATCTAAAAGTAACAAGGTTGGTACTATCTTCGAGGTCAACTCTATTTTCACTACTTTCAATAGGTTGTTGCTCTGTCTGCTCTGCCATTTATTATGCCTCCATAATTTTAAAGGTTAATATATTATCGGAAATGATTTCTTATATTTTATATCTATAACCATATTGTATATAAATTATATAGAAACTATTCTATTATATTTTTAGCTAAAAGTCAATAATATAAATAGTTTAATATTAATTTAATATAGCTATAAAAAACTATAATAAATATCATAACTATTCAAAAAACATTTATAAAATAGTATGTATTTTACTTATTTTAGCATTAAAACAAATTAAGATTACAAAATTTATTTTAATCCCCGCCCTATAAAATTTATAACTTAACACTGTAATAAAAATATTATTAATACTTATTGCATAATTTAAGAAAAAGCATGCCCGCCCAAGTGATTTTTAAATTTGTTACTTTCATAACACGCGGTAAATGGATTTAAATATATAGTAAATATGCAGTTATTAACTATATCTATTTTTTACAGCGAATTTAACGCGTGCTTAGTAAAACGCTAATTACAAAAAATACTACAAATACTTAATTAATTTACTTTAAAACAAACATACTAATTAATAATTGAAATTAAATAGGATTGATTTATTATGAGTATGAATATATAATACCCTAATATAGTATACAATGCATAGAGGTATCTTTATGAAAACAAAAAAAATTAATACTTTTTGGAAACTATTTCCGCTGCTCTTCATACTTGTAACCGTTTTAATATTCACTGTACAATACGGCGTTCCTATAGAATTTTTGCTTACACTAGGAACTTTATCTGCATGTATAATAGCATACTTTGCAGGATATAAATGGGAGGATATGGAAAATGCCTTTATAAAGAAAGTAGTTGACACTTGGATTGGGGTATTAATATTTATACTGATAGGTATAGTAGTTGGATCTTGGGTATATTCAGGAACCGTACCTATGCTTATATACTATGGAATAAAACTAATACATCCGTCATTTATACCTGTAATGGCTTTTATTGTAACTTCATTTCTCTCTGTATTTACAGGAACTTCTTGGGGATCTGCTTCTACTGCAGGCGTTGCATTTATAGGTATTGCTCAGGCTACAAATACACCTTTGCCTTTAGTTGCTGGTGCCGTTATAAGCGGTGCTTACCTTGGAGATAAAAACTCGCCTATATCAGATACTACAGTTTTAGCTGCTATGGGGGCAGGGACTACTCTTTCTAATCATATAAAAACTATGCTCGCAAATACTATACCTGCTGCAATATTAGCCGCTTTAGTTTTTACAGTATTGGGATTGAATGCCGCAGATTCAAATGTTAATATATCAAATTTGAAAGAAGCTCAGGAGATATTAACTTCTCTAGAACAAATATTTAATTTTAATATACTTTTATTAGTGCCTCCTGTATTCGTACTTATTGCAAGTGTTAAAGGAGTTAATCCTGTAATTACTATGTTTATAGGAAGTTTAATTGCTATAATAATTGGAGCTGTAACTCAAGATTTCGGCTTAATAAACTCTATGAAATCTTTTGTAACAGGGTTTAATATATCAATGTCGCCTACAGTTAATCCTGATAACATACCAGATACTTTGCATTTTTTACTTAATAGAGGCGGTATGATAAGCACTATGCCCAGCGTATTATTTTTAATACTTGCTCTTACTTACGGAGCTATGCTTGAACTTATAGGCACTTTCAATACTCTAATAGAGCTATTGATAAAAATCACAAAAGGGGCAAGAAGTTTAATATTTACAACTTGGCTTACAACTTTTACTATAAATTCAGCATTAAGCAGTTTGCAGTTTACATTTTTAACATTGGGTTCTGTATTAAAAACTGTATATGATAAATATAATGTAAACAGAGGCGTACTCTCAAGAACTATGGAAGAAGGAGGAACACTCACAGAAGTTCTGCTTCCTTGGACTGTTACGGGAGTTTATATGACTTCTATACTTGGGGTGCATACTTTACAGTACATGCCTTACTCATTTTTTAACCTTATTAGTATAGGCATTTCTTTTATATACATGCTTACTTTGCCTAAATTTGCAGTAAAGATAAATAAGAATTGATTTATATAAAAAAGATGTTGTAATATATATTAAGCAAGTATATATATTGGAGCTTTATATATGTCTATAATCTCAATAGAAAACTATTATAAAAAAATAGAAGAAGCCAAACTATCGGGCAGCAGCAATGAACAGAATATAAGAGAATTTTTTTATGATCTTTTAAAAATATATGCAGGTGAAAAAGGCTTGAAAATAGAGAGAGAAATAAAAGAGTATGTACAAAATAATAAAAAAGTATACCCAGACGGAAGAATAAAAAAAGACAGTATGGTTATAGGCTGGATAGAAAATAAAGATGAAAAAGATGACTTTGAAAAAGAAATAGACAGCAAAATAAAAAAGGGGTATCCTTTAGACAATACTATATTTGAAAACTCCAAAATACTTGCATTATATCAGGAAGGCAAAAGAATAGAAACTATTGACATGAAAGACAGTAATGCTCTTAATGAAGCTCTTTTAAAATTTGTGAGTTTTATACCGAATGCTTATAGGGAATTTTATGATGCATTCAGCAATTTGAAAAAAATACTTCCAGATTTAGCTGATGATTTGAGAGAGTTTTTCAAAAATGAAAGAAAAAATAATAAAGGCTTTAGAGATGATTTGATAGATTTCACAGATATGTGCGTTAGAAGTATTAATGCCGCAATAACAGAAGATACTGCAATAGAAATGATAATTCAGCATATGCTTACAAGAGATATATTTGTAATGCTTTTTCATAATCAAAACTTTCATAGAAATAATATTATATCCAACTCTATAGAAAATATTTTAAATCATATAAATAAAAAAAGTGCAGAGATAAGCATAAAAATAAGCTCTTATATGGAATTACTTGTAAAATATATATCATTAATGAGTAAGGACGACAAACAGGATATATTAAAAACTTTTTACTCTGACTTTTATAAAGCATTAAATTCTAAAAAAGCAGATATACAGGGAATAGAATATACACCTATAGAAGTAGTAAAATTTATGGTGAGAGTTTCTGATGAATTATTATACAAACATTTTAATAAAAAACTTCATAGCAAAGATGTTAATATATTAGATCCTTGTTCAGGCACAGGAATATTTATGGCTGATATAATCAATAGTATCAATAGTAAAGATTTAGAATATAAATATAAAAATGAATTATTTTCTAATGAAATAGATATAATGCCTTATTATATTTCAAACCTTAATATAGAGAATGCCTATTTTGAAAAGATGAACAGCTATGAAATATTTGAGAACATGTGCTTTTTGGACACTTTGGAGTTTCAAATAAAAACTAAAAAATCTGGCGGATTATTTGAAATGGAGCAGTTCAGCAGTGAAAATGTGGAAAGAGCAATAAAGCAATACAAGAAAAAAATCAATTTAATAATAGGCAATCCGCCTTATAATGCCAATCAAAAAAGCGAGAATGATAATAATAAAAATAAAATCTATCAGGAATTAGATAAAAGAATACAATTAACATACATAGCAAACAGCAAAGCCCAAAAAACAAAACAGTATGACATGTATAAAAGATTTATAAGATGGGCAAGCGACAGAATAAAAAGCGATGATAACGGCATAATAGCATTTATTACTAATAATGCATATTTAGATTCAAAACAAGATGACGGCTTTAGAATAAGTGTACAGAAAGATTTTGATTATATTTATATAGTAGATTTAAAAGGCAATCTCAGAAAAAAAGATAAAAGAGAAGGCGAAAACATTTTTAATATACAGACAGGTGTCGCAATAATGTTTTTGATAAAAGACGCCAAAATAAAAGCTGAAGATAAAAAGGCAGATATAAAATATTATAATATGGGAGATAACCTAAGCAGATATGAAAAACTTTTTAATTTGTCTGAAATAAAAAAACTCTCTCAAATAGATTTTGAAGACATAGTACCTACGGATAAAGGACAATGGCTAAATCAAACAGATAATGATTTTTATGAGCATATAGCTTTGATAGATAAAGAAGTAAAAAACAAATCAGATAAATCTCATTTAGCTAAAGATGACAGAAAACAAAAAGCTATATTTAAATTTTTTAGTTTAGGGGCATTAACTGCAAGGGACGATTGGGCTTGTGATTTTGATAAAAACCAATTAGAAAAAAAATTAAAATATTCTTTAAAAATATTTAATAGAGAAAAGAAAAAATATTCAGGAAGCAATTATCAAGACGCAAATATGAGAAAAAATATAGACTATTCCATAAAATGGACTAGAGAATTTTTTAAATATATATCTTCAAATAGAGATATAGTATTTAATGCCAACAATATAAGGGAATATTTATACAGACCTTTTGTGAAAAACTATATTTATTTTGACAGACCTATATGTCATGAACCTTATCAGAATAAAAAAATATTTCCGAATGAAAATTCTAAAAATATAACTCTAAATTTTCATATGGTAAAACCAAGAAGGATACAAGATTGTTATGTTAGCAAAATATTAGTAGATTTTGCTTTCACTATAGAAGGCAACATATCAGTGCCTCTATATGTATACAATACCGATGAGCCTACGCTAAACATCACTGACTATGCTTTAAAAATATTTGCTCAAAAATACAAAGACTTAGCCACTCCTGAAAACATTTTTGCATATTGTCATGCTGTGCTCTCCTCTCCAATCTACCAACAAAAATACGAGGACAATCTTAAAACCGATTATCCTAGAATACCGCTTTACAAAAATTTTGATGAGTTCGTTACTCTAGGAAAAAGGCTTATCGAACTTCAGACTGATTTTGAAAACATACAGCCATACTCCGATTTGCAAATAGAAAGCGATTTAAACTACATGCCTGAAAAGATAGACAACCCTAATAAAAATAATTTCTTCGACTTCCTAAAATTAAATAAAGAAAAATGTACAATAATACTAGACGCAAAAAACATTATAAAAAATATACCGAGTAAGGCTTTTGAGTATAAGATAGGAAGCAGGTCGGCTTTGGATTGGATTTGCGACTATTACAAGCCTAAAAAGTTAAGACCTGATAAGGAACTTCATCATAAAACCCTTATAGACAATAATCTTACAAATTATGATTGGCTTTCTATACGCTCATATCTTCTTGATATTATACCTAGAATAATTTCTATTAGTATAGAAAGTGTTGATATTTTTGAAAAGCTTAAAAAATTAAAGTGATTAAAAACCTTTACTGCATAAAGCAGAAAATGTTTTATTATAATGCTTGAAAATATATGCAAATAATTATATGATTAAAATATCATTTATTTATAAAAAAAAATTAAAATAATTACTAAACTAACTATATATGGTTTAAAAAATATAAAATCAGTTTATTATATATAAAAAATATTTAAAAAAAGGATTTCAATATGAAAAGAATTTCAAAATTATCAGCTATATTTTTAATATTATGTTTACCTATATTGTATAGCTGTTCCAAAAATAATAATAACTCACCTACTAATCCTACTACAGAAGGTAATAACCAAACTACATATACTGCAAATGGGGTGGCAAAAGATTTTCAAGGAACATATAAGTTTTATAGTATAGACGGACAAACTGCAGACATTACTATATCAGATACTGGAATAAGCGGTTTAAAAATCTCAAATGATACAGCAAGTATAATTAATTTCGATTCATCTACTATTTATAGCTCAAATAGATCAGGAGATACAGACGCTTCAATACCTAATTATAAATACTATCTTATATATGGTGATGAATTTAAAGGAAGTATATCTTTTCCAAATGACAGCACTTCTATAGGATATATAAGATTAAGAAAATCTTTATCAACATATAGTATATATATAAATGGAATATTTGAAAGAACCCAAAATGCTCAAAGAACTTTAGGAACTGATAGTGAATTAATAGCTACTTGGAAAGGAAGTTATACCGATGGTAGCCAGTTAACTGTAACTATTGATAAAGATTTTGTTTCTTATACAGCAGATAACAAAACTTATAAAATACCTTCAATATATTTTATAAACCAAAATGATGGTTCCTATAATACCCAGACACCTTATTTAAAAAATTCTATTATAGTAAAAAATGCAAATAATAAAATACAATTCAGCTATAAGCATTTTGAAATAGCTCATTCTCCTAGTGTTCTTAATGGTCAAGTTACTGGGGATTTACAATACTCTCTAACAAGCTTCGGTTTACCTAATCTTGATAGTATAGAATTTTCAAAATAATAATAGATTTGTAAAAAATAAATTAATATATATTTATAATATTTTTAATTTTATCATTGGGATTTTGTATGATTGGCAAAATCCCAATTTTTATAATTAGTAAATATTATTTGATAAATACTTATTAACAAAATAAATTTATAAGCGATTACAATTTTTAATTTATAGTATTTTATGTTTTATAATCTGTATTTTCTATATAACTTATTTCATATAACTATTTAATAATACGAAATTAAAACTTTATATTTATCACTATAAAAAATTAATTATAAGACATCTTATTCATAATTTTTTAATTAAATAATTTTGATACCTAATATTTTAAAGCAATATTAAAGTATAATTATTATCTGAATTGAGAAATAAACCACATAATAATAGAAAGTACAATGCTAGCTATAATGCTGCTCATAAGAGGAAAAGCAAAAGTAAAATTCTCTTTTTTTATGACTATATCTCCGGGAAGTTTCCCAAAAGGCAATTTAATATTAAATAAAAATAATATCCCTATAATTATTAAAATAATACCAATAACTATAAAAATTTTTGCAAATTGAATATTCATTTATTATTCAGCCATTTTTTTATACATTTTTTCTATATCTTTGTCATGCCCCGCAATGATAAGTATATCTCCTTCAACCATAGGCTCGTCAGGATCAGGCGTACAATCTACAATAACTTTTTTCTCCCCTAATATCCCAACCGTTTCTTTCTTTACAGCAACAACATTTATTTTGTATTTCTTTCTCAAATCAAGTTCTTTGAAGTTTTTACCAGCAAGCCCTCCATGAACAGGAAATTCCACTATAGAGTGATATTCAGTCAAATCATAAAGCAAAACTGTATCCCCCACCTCAAGCTGTTCGGCAATATGTATTCCCATAGATTCTTCAGGGCTTACTAAATGTGTTATTCCTATCATACTAAGTATTGCCTTATGCTTTTCATTAGAGTATCTTGCTATGATATTTTTTACATTAAGCTCTTTTAAAAGCAATGCTGTTAATATACTTGTCATCATATCTTCGCCTATTGTGAGTATTACCGCATCAAATTTATTAATCTCAATAGCTTCTAATGCCTCTTTTTGAGTAGAGTCTAAACGCATAGCCTGAGTAACACTATTTTTTATAGCCTCTATTTCATTTATATCATTATCTATAGCAAATACTTCTATGGAAGGTTTTGTCATAAGTCTATTAATTAATGCCTTTCCTAAAGTACCAACCCCTATAACAGCATATTGAAGCATATTGATCCCCTGTTCTTATTTAATGATTTTATTATAGAATAATATAAAAAATTGTCAAAAATATTATATACAATTTTTATATAAAAAATTAAAACTCAATTATTTTTATATTTTTGTTAGAGGAAATATTATTAATAAAATTAGTTTATATGTATTATGTTTTATTTGTAATATAAAAAATATAATTATACTAAAATATGTAATTATATTTTAATATATATAAAATAATGTAAAAAAAATCTAAAAAAGATAAGTATATATAAATTTTTTTTACCTTAAAATAAAAATTTATGTTATTATTTATAATAAATAATTAAAGTTGAGGTGTTTACATTATGAAAAAAATAATATTAATATTAAGTATTTTATCAGTATTAGCAGCTGCTTGCAGTAATAAAGATACAACAGCTCCTTCATCAGGAAACAAACCATTAACAACTAATGTACCAAGTGATGATAAAACAGTTAGAGACGGTACTCCATTGTCAAGTTGGAATGGAAGTTATCAGGTTATGAATATAAATGCATCTGTTAATAATGCTGCTGCAGGAACTACAGTTCAAGAATATAATTTATTAGAAAGATTATATTCTACTACTTGGTATCAGTCTGAAGAAGAAAGAGATGAGGGAAGATTAGAAACTGAAGAAGAGTTTGTATTTTTCAATGATAAATCAGAAATGGTAAAAAGAGAATATGAAAATGGTATAGTAGATGGAAGAGATGATTATGCTACATTAACATGGATTGAAGATATTACTCTTAATGTTCAAGACGATAAAAAAAATAGAAATGCTTGTATAGTAAGAAATACAGAGTTCGGAAAATATGAAACAGATATGGAATACGAAGGATATTATTTAGTTGATAGAGATACTTTATATATAGTTGATGGAGATGATGAAGCAGAAGTAAAAGAAAAATTAAATGATATAATATCAGGAAATATTCAAAGATATGCAGAAGACAAATTTGTACTTTCTACTAAACCTTTAAATTAACTTTACAAATAAATTCAAAGCAATATAAAAAACAAGGATATTAAAAACTCCTTGTTTTTTATTATATGAAATAAATCTATTACAAAACAAATATAGATAAATTAATAAAAAATTATTAATCATCACTATTAGCTTGATAGTTCAATTTAACCAAATAATCTATTTTATCAACGACTTTAGTAAAAGGTTTTTCCACACTAATCAAAGCTCTTTCAACATCATGTCCATCTTCATCTTCAATGTATATATCATAATAAAGTTCTTTGTGATCATATTCATTTTCAAAAGTAAGCCTTATAAATATAAAGTTATTAATATTAATTCTATCCATTTTAGGTTCATACTCAAGACGCTTAATCTCAGTATTTAATAACTCTTTTCCTAAATTCTCTACTATAATTTTATAAATAGATTCTAGCTCTTTTCTTATATAGTGGACATTGTTATCAAACATTATAAAACTCCAAATAAAATATATATATTTTTTTACAATATAATAAATATACCAAAATAAAATAATTTGTCAACAAAGACATTTTATTAATATTTATCTAATATAGAAGCTACTTCCTCATCTCCCAATTCTCTAGCTATATTTGCTAACTCCTTCGCCTTTTTCTTAGCAAGATTAGGATTAGCATTATTTTCAAGTAATATTAAAGCTGCCTCAAAATTACCATTTTCAATAGCATAAGATAGAGCGGTTTCACCATCTTTATCTACAATATTTACATTGGCACCATTTTCTAATAAAATATTAATAGCCTCTGTAGAGATATCTCTCATAGAAAATGCTATTAAAGGCGTTATTCCAGCGAAATTAGGTTTATTAATATTAACTGTTTTAGATAATATTTTAACTGTTTCAACATCATTTGCTACTAAAAGCGGTGTTATCCCTTCATTATCTACAATATTTATATTGGCACCATTATCAACTAAAAATGCTGCTACATCAGAATTAGAATTATCAGCAGCAAAGAATAAAGGAGTCCAGCCATTATTATCAGCAGCATTAACATCAGCTTTAGCCATCACTAAAAGCTCAACAACATTAAAATTGCTGTCATATATTCCTATACCTTGTCTAGCCCATATATCTGTGGCATATAAAAGTGCTGTATAATTTCTTTTATTTTTCATATTAACATCAGCATTATTTTCTATAAGTGCATTTACTAAATCAGCATATCCGTAATAAGAAGCTATCATTAAAGCAGTAGTACCCTCATCGAAATTTACGCTAAGATCATATTCTGTATCTTCGGCATTTACTATATTTGTAGATTGTGTTAAAGTATTATTAATATTACCTGAATCAATAAGATTTTTTATTATATCTATACTAGGATATTCTTCATATTTTGCTATAGCATCTTCTAAAGATAAATCCTGAACTATATTTAAATCTTCTATAGAAGTTTCACTATTTTGAATATTTTCTTTAGTATTAGAATCAGAATTTTGAGTGCATGATAGTAGTATCAATAATAAAAATGTGCATGAAATAAACCTCATAAAAGCCCCCAATAATTATTTACACATTGAATTATCATGTATATAATAACATATATTATTAATTATATCAATTATGCTATAGCTGGCTTATTTATCAAAATATATGCAGAAACATTATTTTAGATAAATACTAAAAATAACTGTATATTTTATTATTGATAATAAAAATTAAACAAATACATTATCAAGCAAGTGAATTTATATAATACTTAAGATTTCTATACTTAAACTACATGATGAGATTATATTCTATCATAAATAAAAGATTTCTGATAAACAAATTTACCAGAGATCTTTTATTTATACATATAAAAAATAATCTAATACGATTATTATTTATTTAATTTTCCCAATAGTTTTTCTGATATAGCACGACCTGTAGGAGTGTTTGCAAGTCCTCCTAAAGAAGTTTCTTTAAATCTTTCGTCCATTCCGTCACCTACTTCTTTCATAGCAGATACAACTTCATCGGCTGGTATAACACTTTTAAAACCAGCACAAGCCATTTCAGCCGAAACAATAGCATGAACAGCCGACATAACATTTTTACCCATACAAGGCACCTCAACAAATCCTGCAATAGGATCGCATATAAGCCCAAGCATTGCTGATATAGTAAGTGCAAAAGCATCAGCACATTGCTGAGGCGTACCTCCCATAATCTCAGCACAGGCACTAGCAGCCATACCAGCAGCCGAACCGCATTCAGCCATACATCCGCCTTCAGCACCAGCAAATGTTGCTATCTGTGCTATGATATCAGCAAATCCTGCAGCGGTAAACATTGATTTTACTATATCTTCTTTTTTATATCCTCTGCTCTCACATACAGTAAGTACAGCAGGCATTACTCCGCAGCTTCCAGCAGTAGGGGCAGCTATTATTTTACCCATACATGCATTATAACCGCTTACAGACATAGCCGCAGTTACTACCTCACCAACTATTTCTCCCAATATGCTTTTTTTGTTTTTATAAAATTTGTCTACTATTTCTACACATTCATTTTGCAAACCTGTTACAAAATTAAATTTATCCTTTTTTCCATTTTCAACAGCTTCTTTCATTATATCATAATAAGAAGTCATCTTATCAATAACCGATTGTCTGTCAGTTTTTTCTGATTTTGCTTCTATATCTATTACTATATCACTTATTTTTACTTTTTTTTCGGAAGCTAAAGCCACCAATGATTCTATAGATTTTATGTCCATAATATTTTTTATACTCCATATAATATTTAATACAACTTATCTAAAAATACAAAGTCTCTTATATTCTCTATATGTCTTATTTTTTCCTCTATCTCTTTTGATATAACATCAGTCATACCAATAACAATAATAGCATATCCTCTATTAATACCTTCAAATTGAGGCGTTACATTCATATTCTCTATATTTATTCCATTTTCAAATATAATAGAAGTAACTTTAGCTATAATACCCGGAACATCTTTATTAACTATAGCAATAGTTGGAAAATCGCCTTTATAATGTACCTCTATGCCATTAACTTTATCCAAAACTATTAAACCTCCGCCTATAGAAGAAGCTAATATATTAATTTCATTAGTTTCCCCTTTAGCTTCAATATATACTGTATTAGGGTGAAAAGCCTCTCTCAATTTGGTAGGAATAAACTCATATTTAAGATTAGCCTTTTCAGCAAGACTATAACTGTCTCTAAGATTAGGATCATCAGTTTCAAATCCTAAAAGTCCTGCCAAAATAGCTTTGTCAGTTCCATGACCTTTCCAAGTTAAAGCAAAAGAACCATGCAAATATATTTTTGCCTCCTTCACATCTTCACCCAAAATCTTCTTAGCAAGTTTACCAATACGGCAAGCACCAGCCGTATGGGAACTTGAAGGTCCTATCATAATAGGACCTATTATATCGAATAATTCAGCCATATATAATTACCTCCATTTCATGATTATAATTTAACATAATAAATAATTTTTTAATATAGTCTTTTATCATTTTTTATCATAATGAAGAAAAAAAATAACAAATATTTCTAAAAAATATATTTAATTTATAGATAATTACTATTAATAAGAATATTTTAGAATAATAAACTTATTTCAAGCCCCACTTTAGTTTCATATCCGAAATAACTAGATGCTCCTCTAGGCTTTCCATAACCAACCTTTAAAGACACAGCATATCTATAAAACTCAACCCCTATACCGAAATTAACAGCAGCATGCCAAGGATCTTTTATAAGTCCAAGCCTATCTTTTTTATCTAAAATGGCTGCAATATTTATCCCTGTTATTAAGCTAATTTGATCTTTATATAGAGGAAACCTATAATCTAATCCTGTATGTATTCTAAATAACTGCGGACTATTTCCTATAGCATTATATGAAATTTCAGAACCTAAATAAATACTAAAATTTTTAATATAATAATAAACCGCTATAGAGCCGAATTCATAACTGCTTCCGCTTTTTATTTGAGTATCGCCTTTAAATCCGTCTACCAAATGTGTAGATTGATGATACATAGGTATGAATCTAATTTTCATGTTAATTCCGACAAGATTCTGAAGCCATAAATCAGCAAATACCATAAACTGTCCGGAAAAATCATAAACATCGAATAATCCGCTGCTTCTTCCAAGTATTGATATCTCCATAGCTCCGCCCATACCTACAGAAAAATATTTATTTCTATAAAACATTATCTCACTAGCTAAACGGCCTTCAACATAAACTGATAAAGCTTGAAAATCCCAATTAACATCAGGAGCAATAAGTGATAAATTCTTCTCTACATTAAAGTTCTTAGCAAATAATATGCGTCCTATAAATGCCCTAGGATCCTGCCACCCCATATAATATTTATCAACTTCATATATACGAAAAGGATTTCTGAAACTATAATCATCTTCTAAAAAATTTAAATCATTATTAAATTGATCTTCCTGAGAATACAAATTTAATGCACTTAATAATATTAATAATACTAGAATTATTTTTGTTTTCATTTTACATCTCTTAATATTTATTTACTATTAAGTACAATATTCTAATATAATAATCACTTTTTCTCAATAGAAATATATAAAAAACATAAAAGCAATGATGAAAAATACACCATTGCTCTTTATTTTTAATACATATTATAAAATTAATTTAATTTCTTAGGTATTCTTACATTCTTCAATGCCTCTAATCTTTGGACTATAGCCTTCTGAACATTAAAATTGCTAGGTTCAACATAATCAAAATCATATTTAATAGCAAGCATTAAAGTTTCTTTTTCTCGTACATAATTACGCATTCTTCTATATATTAAAGACATTCTAAAAAGAGATAATTTTTGTCTATATCCATTAATATAGGCCTGTCTGTAATAATCTACAGCGGAAGTACCTCTGTTTCTATTACCATAATGCTCGGCCAATTTGAAGTATATTCTTCCTTTTTCATAATTCTTATATGTATTTTCAGCCATAGCAATAATCTCTTTTTCTATATTGGCATAATTATTTTCATCTATTAATTTTTCATAAATATATAAAAGACTGAAATATGCATCTAACTTATATGCAGGTATTGTAAGATTAGTAGCTAAATTTATAGCTTTTTTATATTCTTCTATAGCCAAGCGATAAGAAGCAGCACCGCCTTGTTCTGCTGGGTTTCCAGCTTCTTTTTCATATATTAAACCTAGAAAATAATGGGCATCAGCATTATTAGGATAATACATCAAAGTTTTATTCATTATAAATAGAGCATAAGGAATATCATTATTATGTATTGCTCTTTTTGCCTCTCCTATATATACCCAAGCAGGCTCTAATTTACCTTTGAATAATGCTTCGTATGTATTAGTCTCAATTTCAATAGTTCTTGCAGTATCTGCTGTTCTGTTAGGAGTATTAAGCGATTGCCCCTGAGAATATACTGATAAACAAGTCAATATTAATATAATAAATATAAAAAATATATGTTTCATAATATAAATCAAAAATAAAGTTTTATTGTCTAAAGTATCGGTATAATAAATTTTTACATTATACTATTTTTTTATTTCGTTACAGATAGGATTATCTCTAAGATAAATACTATCAGCAAACATATTTTTAGCTATATGAATATATTTAATCTGATGCATTACTAAAGTTTATAATCGTAATTTACAAATACTACATTTCCAAACAATAATTCCGATACATTATCTTAGTCATTAAAATTCATTTCAATATATTCTATAAGCTCATCTTGATATTTTACACCTATATTCTACATTTAAATAAAAATGAACTCTATCTTAAGAAAATACTAATCTTACATTCATCATATAAACTTATGCTACCTGATTTCTATATAGTTAGAATAGCATCGCTTTTATAGTATTTTTATATTTTCTCCATAACTTAAGATAATGAAGTTTTGCCTCTTATTTAACCAAGATATTTTTTTACTATCTCATCATCTTCTAAAGCTGTTAATATCTCAACACCATCTTCTTTAACGGCTACAGTATGTTCATAATGTGCTGACAATGATCCGTCCCTAGTAATAATAGTCCAATCATCATCTTCTATTAAAATAGCATGATGCCCCATATTAACCATAGGCTCTATTGCTATAACCATATTTGTTTTAAGTATTGGACCTGCTCCCTCTTTTCCTCTATTTGGTACAGCAGGCTCTTCATGCAAATTTGCACCAACTCCATGACCTTGAAACTCTCTTACCAGAGAATAACCTGCATCTTCAGCAGTTTTTTGAATAGCATGAGAAACATCTCCCAAATGAACTCCGTCTTTTATCTTTTTTACACCATTATAAAATGACTCCATAGTAACTTCAATCAATCTTGAAGCATCTTCTGATACATTTCCTACTTTAAAAGTAAATGCTCTGTCAGAATGATATCCTTTATAATATACACCTATATCAAGTCCTATAATATCCCCATCTTTTAAAATTTTCTTTTTACTTGGTATTCCATGTATTACTTCATTATTTATAGAAGAACATATAGAACCAGGAAAAGGAGGTCTGCCGTAACCTTTAAATGAAGGTTTGGCATTATGCTTTCTTATATAATCATAAACAAATTTATCTATTTCTTTAGTAGAGATACCCGGCTGAATTATTTTTTCAACTTCTTTAAATACATTAGCCAATATATGTCCGCTTTCACGCATTAAATTAATTTCAGCTTGTGTTTTTATTTTTATAGCCATTTATGAATACACCTTAATTAAAAAATACTATTATTTGAATTATTATTATCTGTGTTATAAGAGTTATAAGTATTATTATTATCTAATGACGAATTATTATCAGAAGTATTATTATTTTCTGATACCTCATCTTCAATTTTTATGCCTGTAAAAGATTCATGTACTACTTTTGTGATATCTTTTTTCTGGCCGCCTGTTATAGTCATTTCACCTTGTATAACTGCACCTTCTCCTACATCTATTTTAGGGGCTTCGATATTTCCTAAAACTCTTCCTGTTTCTATCAATATAACTTCTTTTTGAGCATCTATATTACCGATTAAAGTACCAGCTATTGTAATGCTTTCTGTTATAATAGTGCTTGTCTTTACCTTGCCATTAGGACCTATAATTAAATGTCCGTCTATCTTCAATTCACCTTCAAATTTTCCATCTATTTGAAAAGAACCTTTTACGATAAAAGTACCTTTAAAAGATGAACCATCTCCTATAACGCTGTTTACTATATCTTTTCTTGCCATAAATTTTAATCTCCTAAAGTTGCATTTTATAAGTATCGTTATAAAAAGTCAATATTATATATTAGCATATAACAATTATAACATAATTTTATTTTTTAGGTATACAAAAAAGTATTGTCTCTCCTCCCCAAGGAGAAAATGTTCTTATATAATATTCGTAATTTTCTGTTATTTCTTTTATAAACACAGGAATTTTATAAAAATCCTCCATAAAAAGCTCGCCTCCATGATATATAGCTATAGCAAGAGAAGGACGAAATTTTTTTATTGTATTTAAAGCACCTTCTAGTATATGCATCTCCGCTCCTTCAACATCCATTTTAAGATAATCTATCTTGCGTATATTATTACTCTCAACAAAATCATCTACAGTAACAGCATTCATCTTAACTGTAGGAGTATTAGGCGTCATAGATACAAAATCTACACTTTCATTCTTATTAGAAAAAAGAATATTTTCTAAAACAACATTATTTAATTTATATTTTTCTTTAATCAATTTTAATGTTTCAAAAGCATTTATATCCGGCTCAAAAGCATAAATCTTTGCATTATCATTACATTTTTTTGAAAAGAAATAAGCCGTATCTCCTTTCCAAGCACCTATATCGAATATAACACTATCGCCGCCTACTTCAAATATGTTTTTTATATTATATTGCTCAAGTCCGAATATATAAAAAAGTAAAAAATTTTCTATTTCGCTAGGATATTTATATTTTTCTAAAGAAAACAGAAATCTTTTTAATCCCCAAGAAAATATATTAATAGAGCCGTATTTCATACTTAATTTTATTTTCTCTTTTGAATTAGTATAAGCATCTCTGTAAAATGATAATAAATATCTATATCTTACTATTTTTTCAAATAAATCTTTAGAATAAGATTCATAAAGCATATTATAAAAAATATCAAAACTATTATTATTTTCTTCTTTCATTGCTCTGATAAAATTATCATTATTTTCTATTTTCTCTATTTCTTCTTTTATAAAATTTTTATTTACTATTTTTCTGCATTTTTCTAATATATTATTTATTTCTTTCATAATTATTGCTAATATAAAAATTGTTCGCTAACAATGTCTAGCTAGACGATCACAATTTTTATAATACCCCCAAAAATTATTGCTAATAAAAACTGCTCGCTAACAATGTCTAGTAAATGACTCCGTCCGCTTTTGGAGAATTTAATAAACGCTCACAATTTTTATGACACCGCAAAAGATTAATAATTAAATATCTGCTATTTCTATTATTCTTTTTAAATCTATTTTACCCTCATATATAGCTTTTCCAACTATCGCACCATTAATTTTCATATCTCTTAATTTTATAATTTCATCTTCAAAAGTAACACCTCCTGAAGCTATAATATTGCATGAAAGTTTTTCTCTCAACTCTTTATATATATCCAAATTAGTTCCGGAAAGTTTTCCGTCTTTTGAAATATCTGTATAGATAATAGTATCTATACCCATACTATCTAATTTCATACAAAACTCTACAGAGTCCAATTTTTTTATTTCTTTCCAACCTTTAACTGCTATCATTCTATTTCTTGAATCTATAGAAACTGCTATATGTTCTTTATACTTATTAATCATATTCTCAGTAAAATCTATATTTTCAACAGCAGCTGTTCCCAATATTGTTCTTTTTACTCCTATATCCAAATATTTTTTTATAGTTTCTTCATTTCTTATGCCGCCGCCTACTTCTACAAATAAATTACAGTTCTTTATTATCTTTTCTATTGTTTTAAAATTAATAGTTTCTCCGTCGCTTGCTCCGTCCAAATCAACTACATGCAAATAACTGCTTCCGCTTTTAATAAAAAAATCCAAGACCTCTAAAGGATCCTTAAAATAAGTAGTTTTATTATCATAATCGCCTTCTACAAGCCTTACAACCTCTCCATTTTTCAAATCTATTGCAGGTAGTATATACATATTAATCCCCTAAAAATATCGTTATCTATAATAGTGCCTATTATAGCATATAATTAATAAATGTAAAAATTAATAAACTCTATTTTTTTCTCAAAACTCCGATATTTAATTCTGTAATAATTACAATTTGTTGGATTTTTATTATGATTAAAAACTTATATATAGAAAATTTTAAATGTTTTAATAAAATTGAAATAAATGATTTTAAAAAAATAAATTTCTTAGTAGGAAAAAATAACTTAGGAAAAACCACTATACTTGAAACTTTAATGCTTATTTTATCAGAATCTCGTATAAACATAATAGAAAATATCAAAACTATAAGCAGAGCAAAAGAAAATAAAACCGAAATAAAAACATTATTTTATAATTTCAACTATTATAATAATATAAATTTTAATTATAATAAAGATAATAAAAGCTATAATATTAATATTAGTCCTATATTAAAAGATAATAAAATACCTAATGATAATAATATTGAATTAAATTATAACACTATTATTAATAATGATGATTCTAATGATAATTATATAGAAGAGAAAAAAATAACCATACCTAATATTAATAATACTATATTTATGATGGGTAAAAAAGCTGAAAATATAGTGAACAGAGAAGAAACTTATATACCAAGTACAATAGAATATCATACATTAACAGCATATCTAATAGAAATTTTAAAAGGCAAAAATGAAGAACCTATAATAGAAATGCTTTCATTTTTCAATAATAACATAAAATCAATAAATGTACTTAATAATGATATTTATCTTAATATTGAAGGAATGAATGAATTACTAATATTGAATTTAATGGGAGAAGGATTAAAAAAATATTTATCTATAATACTTCCTATAGCAGCAAACAAGAATAATGTAATTTTGGCAGATGATATAACAAACCCATTAGATAGTGACACTGCTAAATATTTATTTAAAAGCATTTTAAATCTAAGCAGAAATAATGATATGCAAATGTTTTTCACAATTAATAATTATGAAACATTAAGACTTTTATATAAAGCAGTAAATGACAGCGAAGAATTTAATGATATAAAAGATTCAATAAACATTATTAACATAACTAATACTGAAGAAGGTTTTAAATCTTACAATTATAATATTGATAATGTAAATGAATTATTATAATTTCAACAAGAAATTTATTTAAGTTTCTAATATTATATACGCACGCAGAATAAAATCATAAATAATAAAATAATTATGAATTCTAACATTTATCATATATAAAATTTATCTAACCGTGCGTAGAGTAGATTTTTAAATTTAATAAGCACTTGGGCGGGGGCTAAAATTTCTGATTTAGCTATAAATATAACAAAAATTAAAATTTGAAAATAAAACAATAAAATATAAAGGGCGGGGATGTAAATAAAATTTTAAAATATAAAAAATTATTTATGTTATAATGATTATATTAATATTTGTTATATAGGAGCGACCAATCTCAATATTTAGCTATTTCTTTAAAAAGCCTATAGACAAATATAAATTAGAAAAATCTCGCTTAAAAGACTATGATAAAGCTATAAACTTTTATGAAGAAACCTTAAAAAATAATAAAGATTTAAAAATAGATCCAAATCATATTAAATCATATAATAATAGAGAATGATTAAATATGATATGGGGCTTTTTGAAGATGCTATTAAAGATTATGATAGAGCAATAGAACTTGATAATAATTATTTTGAAGCCTACTGTAATAGAGCAAATGCTGAATATAGTTTAAAAATGTATAAAGAGGCATTAAAAGATTATAAAAAAGCTTTGGAGTTAGATACTACTAATAATATCGTCATAAAAACATAAAAAATATTGAAGATAAATATAGTTTTAGATAAAATTTAATTAATTTTAAAATTTTATTCTAACTCCCGCCCATTTAATTTTATGGTTTTATTTGTTATTATTGTTATTTTATTATTTATAAACTTTTACTGTTATTAATGAAGCCCGCCCAATCTTTATTTAAATTTGAAGTATTCACAATGCACGTTAAACGAAATTCTAAATATAAGATAGTTATGAATTATAATTGTGATTATATATCTAAACAAATATAATTTGTCAATTTTGAGTTGTTAATAAATGTAATTATAAATTATAAATAATATAAAGTATTATTAATTATTAATAAAATAAGTTTTAAATGTATGATAGTATCTGTATTTTATTAAAAAATGCAGTCATTTTGCTTCTCGCCGCAGGCGGGCTGTGCCTGGGTCACCACCGAGTATGTGCCTAGACGGCAAAAGAAGTGGGGGTTCGGGGGCTAGTCCACGAAAATATTAAAATATAAAAACTAATTTTTGACAAACTTAAAAATTGTCAGTATATATAAAATTCTACTTACCGTGCGTAAAATAAAGTTTTAAATTTAATAAACACTTGGGTGGGTGCCTTAATTTGTAATTAGACTATAAAAATAATAAAAATTAAAATGTGAAAATAAAACAATAAAATATAAAGGGTGGGAATGTAATTAAAGCCAAATAAAAAAGAGTATAGATTTTTTAAGTCCATACTCTTTAATATCTTTTTAATAATTATATTTTTATTTTACTACTATGTTTACAAGTTTGCCTTTAACATAAACTACTTTAATAATATTTTTACCTTCTGTGAATGCTTTAACTTTTTCGCTTGATAATGCCTGAGTTTTAGCATCATCTTCGCTTATATTGACATCAGCTTCTACTCTATCTCTTATCTTTCCATTTACTTGGAATACAAGCTCGAATGTATCGTCTTTACAATACTGTTCATCATGTTCAACCCAGCTTTCTTCAAGTATCATCTTACCAAAGTTTAGTATCTGATAAAGCTCTTCTGTAATATGAGGAGCTATTGGATTAAGAAGTATTAAATATCCTCTTATGACTTCTTTAAACATAGCATAATCATCATTATTATCCAATTTCATTACAGACATATCATTCAAAAGCTCCATTAAAGCAGCAATCGCAGTATTAAAATGGAATCTGTCTTTAATATCTATTGTAACTTTTTTTATAGTTTTATTATATTTTCTGAATAATTTTTGTCCTTCTTTTGAAAAGTTATTATAATCAAATGTCTTACCATTTTTGAATGCTTCTTCATCTTTGTATTTTAGAAATAAGTTCCAAATTCTATTTAAAAATCTTGCAGAACCTTTAACCCCTTCATCAGACCACTCTTTATCTTTTTCAGGCGGAGCAACAAACATAACAAATATTCTAACTGCATCAGCACCGAAAAGCTCTATAATCTCAGCAGGATCAACTCCATTAGCTTTTGACTTAGACATCTTTTCCATTTTTACTATTATATCTTCTTTTTTTATACCGTCTTTTTCATAAGCTTTATTATTCATCTCTTCCTGAGTATAGAATTTTTTTAACTCTCTTGATTCATAGCTGTTTGCTAAAACCATACCTTGAGTAAGAAGTCTATTGAAAGGCTCATCTCCTTTGATAAGTCCAATATCTCTCATAAACTTGTACCAGAATCTTGAATATAAAAGGTGCATACAAGCATGCTCAATACCACCTATATATTGGTCAACCCCAAGCCAAGCATTAGCAATAGCAGGGTCAAAAGGCATTTTATCATTATGAGCATCAGTGTATCTTGCATAATACCAAGAACTGCAGGTAAATGTATCCATAGTGTCGGTTTCTCTTTTAGCTTTTCCTCCGCATTTAGGACAAGTCGTATTAACAAATGACTCTGATTTTTTAAGAGGGTTATCTCCAACTGTAAACTCAATATCCATAGGAAGAGTTATAGGAAGCTCGCTTTCAGGCACAGGTACAATTCCGCATTTCTCACAATGTACAAAAGGAAGAGGATTGCCCCAATATCTTTGTCTTGATATAAGCCAATCTCTAAGTTTGTATTGTACTTTCTCACTGCCGAACCCTTTTTCTGATGCATAGCTTATAGCCTTTTTAATAGCATCTCTTGTAGAAAGTCCGTTTAAAATATCAGAATTAACAACCACTCCATCTTCAGTATATGCTTCGGTCATGTTTTCAGCTTTCAAAGAATTATCAGCATTCTGTATAACTACTTTTACAGGTATATTATATTTTTTAGCAAATTCAAAGTCCCTCTGGTCATGAGCAGGAACAGCCATTACAGCACCGCTTCCGTATTCAGCCAAAACGAAATTAGCAGCGTATAAAGGAGCTTTTTCACCATTAAAAGGATTTACAACATATCTTCCAGTAAATACACCTTCTTTTTCATAATCAGTTTTTTGATCTATTTTAGCAGATTTCTTTATGAACTCTTCTACGGAACTTTTTTGTTCATCTGTACACATATCCAAAAGCCCATCATAATTCCAAGCTATCGCCATGTAAGTAACACCGTAAATAGTATCTGGACGGGTTGTAAATATAGGAAAATCTTTACCGTCATCTAAAGTAAAATTAACATAAGCACCAACACTTCTTCCTATCCAGTTTTTCTGCATAGCTATAACATTGTCAGGCCAATATCCTTCAAGCAATTTTAAATCTGCATCTAATTGTTCTGCATAATCAGTAACTTTTATATACCATTGTTCTAGTTTCTTTTTAGTAACCTCTCCATCGCATCTCCAGCAAGTGCCTTCAGGAGTAACCTGTTCATTTGCAAGCACTGTATTACAATGATCGCACCAGTTAACATCACCGCCTTTTCTATATAGAAGTCCTTTTTCATACATTTTTAATATAAACCATTGTCCCCATTTATAGTAATCAGGCAAACAAGTTGTAACTTCTCTGTCCCAATCATAAGAGTATCCAAGCAAATTTAACTGCTCTTTCATATTAGCTATATTTTTTAAAGTCCATTCTGCTGGGTGAGTTTTATGTTCTATAGCAGCATTTTCTGCAGGCATACCGAAAGCGTCCCAGCCCATTGGATGCAATATATCATATCCTAAAAGCCTATAGTATCTAGATATAGAGTCGGCTATAGTATAGTTAGAAACATGACCCATATGCATTTTACCAGACGGATAAGGAAACATTTCCAGTACATAATATTTTTTGTCTGTAGGTTTAGATGTTGTTTTAAAAGAATTATTATCTTTCCAGAATTTCTGCCATTTCTTTTCAATGGTAGTAAAATTATATTCCATAATATACACTCCGTAGTTTGTTTGATAGATACTATTAATTTTTATTAAAATATTAAAATTTAGTTTACATATTTTTAATGTCGAAAATTATATTGCAAATTCATATATTTTTCAAGTAATAATATTATTTTAAATTTTATTTCACACCCCACCCTTTATTTTTTACAACTATATTTTGAAATTCTAATTTTAATTATATTTATAGTTTAATTAGAAATTAAAGCACCCACCCAAGAGATTATTAAATTTAAAAACACACTCTACGCACGGTTAATGAAATTTTATATATAATAAAAATTAACATTCAAAATCAATTTATATTTATAATTCCATTCTGCGTGCGGTGTAGAAATTCAAAATCTGAACAAATCTAGGGTGGGTGTTATAGTAACAGTAAAAACTAAAAAGAATAATAGAACAATAATAACAAAGAAAGCCATAAAACAAAATTGGCGGGAATTAGAATAAAATTTAATATATGAATAAATAAAAAAATAGCTTGACTCTGGAGTTTACTTCAATGATATAATATAATTATAGAAATTTATTATGAAGGAGATTATAAAATGAAAAAAGCTATATTAGTAACTATACTCTCAATATTATTTATAATGTCATGTAATAATTCATCGAATGCTCAAACAAGTATAAATACAAAAAATAATAATACTTTACAAAATCAGAATAATTCTTCAAATGCAATGTATAATCAGGAACTTAAAAAAGCACCGATCAATATACAAACCAATGCAAACGGAAGAGTAAAATCAAGAGGATTTGCTGCTGTTTCTGCCAATATGGATTTTAAATATCATGAGTTTACAAGACATGCAGTAGGAGAAAATGATGTGCTAATAGAAATACTTTATGCTGGAATATGCCATAGTGATATACATGTTGTTGAAGGAAAATCCAGCAATACTCCTTTAGTAGTAGGACATGAAATAGCTGGAAGAGTGGTACAAGTAGGAAGTAAAGTTACTAAGTTTAAGGTTGGCGACTTTGCTGGTGTCGGATGTATGGTAAACTCATGCGGACAATGCGAAAGCTGTTTGGATAATTTAGAGCAGTATTGTTTAAATAGAGCAGTTTATACTTATGGTTCAATAGATAGATTTCATGGAAATGAGATAACTCAAGGAGGATACTCTGATAATATAGTAGTGTCTGAAAACTTCGCAATACTTATACCAGATAATGCAGAACTCGATAAGGTTGCTCCGCTTCTTTGTGCCGGTATAACTACTTATTCGCCTATAAAAGCTATGAATGTAAAAAAAGGAGATAAAATAGGTATTGCAGGATTCGGAGGACTTGGCTATATGGCTGTAAAATATGCTGTAAAACTAGGTGCTGAAGTAACAGTTTTTGATATAACAGAAGATAAAAGAGATGATGCTTTAAATATGGGAGCAGTAAAATATGTTAATGTAAATAATGCTGAAGACTTAAAAAATGTTAATAATACTCTTAACTATATTATAAGCACCATACCAGCATACTATGATGTTAGTATGTATATGCGTATGCTTAAAAGAGGAGGCACTATGTGTTTATTAGGACTTCCTAGAACTTCAAAAATGCCTACACTTACTGCTATGATAGGGCAACATGGCAGTAAAAAATTATTCGGCTCTTTAATAGGGGGAATAAAAGAAACTCATGAAATGCTTAATTATTCTATAGAAAATAATATTTACCCTACTGTAGAAATAATAAAAGCTGATGCTCAAACTATAAAAGAAGCATACAGAAAAGTTATAGATGGGGAAGTAAAATTCAGATATGTAATAGATATGCGTACTATAAATAAATAAAAATTTTAATAAAAATAAAGGCTGAAAATAAAAAATTTCAGTCTTTATTTTTTAATGATCAATTATTTATATTCTTTAAAAGTATTTTTATCTTTACCGCATATAGGACATTTATTTGGTTCTAAGTTAGCTTCAATATAACCGCAAGTTTCACATAAATAATACTTATCTGCTAAAGGCTTATTATTTTGAATATTATTTATAGCTTGTGTAAATAAAACATTATGTACTTTCTCTACTTTTATTATATTGTTCATTTTTTTTGCCATTTCTTTTTTATTATCTTTATTTATTACTTTCAATAATTCAGGATACATTTTAGTATATTCATAAGAAGTCATTGAAGCAGCCGATTGCAAATTCTCAATATCTTCTCCTACTTTAGGATCTCCTACCTGAGCTTTTAAAATAGTATCTGTTATATTATCTTCAATAGCAGCATCATATAAAATATTAGCATGACAGGATTTTGAATCAGAAACAGCCTGAAATAAATTAACTATAGCTTTATTTTTTGAAGCTGCAGAAAATTTAGCATAGGCAAAAGAAGAATTAATTTCCATGTCATAAGCTATAGATACAACTTCTAAAGTATTATTAGCCTCTTTTGAAGTTTGAGAATATAGAAAAAAACTGCAAATCAAAAAAACATAAATAATTAATAATTTTTTTAACATAAATACTCCGTAATTAAATATATTGATTATAATATGTCCACAAATACTGAAAAATCATTTGATAAATACTCATCAGATATTTTTATCTTGCATTTTAAATCCAAATCTTTTACCATATCACATACAATGTTAAATACTTCATCTTTTTTATAATAATAATACTTATCTCCGTATCTTTCTTTACATGAAATATCAAGCAAATTAAAACATACACCTTTTCTAGCAGCTATTAAAAAATCTCTTACAGCATTCTTTAAAAACTCTTCATTATTACCAAGATTAAGATTAAATATACCAGAAGAATATATATAATCAAAATCATCTTCTATGTCAGAACTTTTAAAAAAATCTATAGTCATAAATTGAGGATTAATATTTTTAAATTTTTTATGCTTAGCTCTTCCAATCATTTCAGGCATTATATCAATACCAATATAATAAGTATCAATATTCTGTTTATCTATATACTCAGCTAAATGTCCAAGTCCGCATCCCACATCAAGCAAAATAGCTTTTCTTATATCAAAATGATTAAGCAAAGCCTTAAATCTAGCCTCCTGAGCATCTTGTGATTCCCAATCTAAAACCTGATATTCAGGTATATTAAAATCTTTTACCCTTTCAATGTAATGCTCTATTATTACTGATTTTTTATTGTTATTATTCATGTACCCTTCCAAAAATATTTTATATAATTTTTATAGTTATTTCAATGATAATTTATATATTGTTTTATGAGTGTAATTTTTATTAGAGTCAAATATTATGCTAGGAAAATGAGGAAAATTTACAGCCCCTGGTAAATACTCAGTTTCAAAACAAAATGCATTATGCTTATTCAAAACTGTATTTCTCACTTCTCTGTTAGATAGCATATTGCCGGAATAAAAATGCATAGCAGGTTTTGTAGTATAAAGCTCTAAACATATTCCTGTTTTTTCACTATAACATGAAGCCCTTAATTTATTAAAATTATTGCTGTCATTTGTATATGATAAAATATTTTTTTCATTAAAAATAAAACAATTATCATAACCATTTGCTTTTTCTATATCAGCACCTATTTTTTTTGTTTTAGTAAAATCAAAAGGAGTGTTTTCTGTTTTTAATATTTCCCCGCTTGATACACATTCTTCAGTTACTGGAAGATAAAACAAAGAATCTATAAATAAATCATGTTCATATATAGTGCCTTCTCCATTAAGATTCCAATAAGCATGATTAGTAAAGTTTAAAGGCGTAGGAGCATCAGCATTTGCCAAATAATTTATTAATATTTCATTATTATCTGTCAAAGTGTATATTATTTCAATACTAACATTGGCAGGATATCCCTCTTCTCCGTTTTTTGAAAAATATGTAAATGATACAGAATTACTTCCCAATACTTTAGAATCAAATTTCTTAAATGAAATGCCTTCTATACCGCCATGTAAGTGATGTTTATTATTATCATTTTTTGCTAATTTATATGTTTGTCCGTCAAGTGTAAATTCTGCATTTATAGTTCTATTAGCTACCCTTCCTACAGAAGCTCCTATATAATCATGCGGATTCAAATAAAATGAATAATCATCACTTCCGAATGATACCTGCACTTCATTTCCATTTTTATCTTTAAAAAATACACCTGCTATTGAAGCACCTATATCTGTAAGTTTTAATACCATGTCATTTTTGTTTTTTAACTCATATAAAAGATAACCGCTTCCAAAATTTTTAACCTGCATACTATAAAACTCCAAATTATTTAATATTAATAATCAATACTAAATTATATCATTATATGTTTTTATTTCAATAAATAATAATAAACATATTGACAATTATCGATATGTATGTTATTATAATACGCATCGATAATAATCGATATATAATTATTAAAAGGATAGTTTATAAAAATGAGGGATTATAAAGAAGAAGCAATTATATTCAAAGCATTCTGCGATGAAAACAGACTTAAAATATTAGAAATGATTAAAGAAGGAGAAATATGTGCCTGCGAACTTTTAGAAAAATTAAATATAGTACAGTCAACATTATCTCATCACATGAAAATACTTTGCGACTCAAAAATCATTGTAGGAAGAAAAGAAGGCAAATGGACTTATTATAGTTTTAATGAAGAAGGAATAAAAAAAGCAGAAAAATTGATAGGATATTACACAAATATATCATCATATAAAAAAGATGAAATAAAAAAAGAAAAATGTAAATGCTAAATATGAGTTTTAAAGGATAGTACAATGAATAATAAAAAAGAAAATATAAGTTTTTTTCAGAAATATTTAAGCTTATGGGTATTTATATGTATGATTATAGGAATATTAATATCAAAATTTTTACAAGTAATACCAAACACATTAAATAAATTTGAATATGCAAATGTTTCTATACCAATAGCAGTATTAATATGGCTAATGATATACCCTATGATGATGAGTGTAGATTTTCAAAGCATAAAGAACATTACAAAAAATCCTCAGGGACTTTTTCTCACTTGGGTTGTAAATTGGCTTATAAAACCTTTTACTATGTTTTTTATATCATCTTTATTTTTCTATACTATATTAAATAATATAATACCTAAAGATTTAGCAAAAGAATATTTAGTTGGTGCCGTACTTTTAGGTGCTGCTCCTTGTACTGCAATGGTATTTGTTTGGAGTGCTTTAACAAATGGAAATCCTTCATATACCGTAGTTCAGGTTGCAACTAATGATTTAATAATACTCATAGCATTTGTTCCTATAGTAAAATTTTTATTAGGCATATCAAATGTTGCTGTACCTTGGGATACATTATTTTTATCTGTAGTATTATTTGTACTTATACCATTAACTGCTGGAATTATCACAAGAGTTTATGTATGCAGTAAAAAAGGAATAGAATATTTTAATAATATTTTTATACATAAATTTGATAATATTACAATAATAGGATTACTATTAACATTAATATTATTATTCAGCTTTCAAGGAAATGTCATACTATCAAATCCTATACATATAATTTTGATAGCAATACCTTTAATATTACAGACTTTTTTAATATTTTTCATAGCTTATATTGCAGCATATTTATTGAAACTTCCATATAATGTAGCTGCACCTGCAGGAATGATAGGAGCTTCCAACTTCTTTGAGCTTGCCGTTGCTGTAGCTGTATCATTATTCGGAGTTAATTCTGGAGCTGCACTTTCAACTATTGTAGGAGTATTAGTAGAAGTACCTGTAATGCTTACTCTTGTAAAAATAGCAAATGCAACAAAAAGTAAATTCACAAATTAATAACAGGCGGTAATAATGCAAAACATAATATCAATATGCAGCACTTTATCTATAAAAGGTAAATGTTATTACTCTAAATATTTTTAATAATTAAAATATCAAAAAAATTAGAAGTTAATTAAAAAAAATAAAATTTGGAGTTATAAAAATGGAAATCATAAAAACAATATTTATATTTATACAGGATCAAATAATATCAATGAAATGGCTAAATACATTGATAGGCAATATACTAAATAATTTTACTTTATCAGAAACATTGAAAGGATCATTACAATTCTTTTTTTATGATGTTATAAAAATATTTGTTCTTCTTTCTGTATTAATATTTTGTATATCATATATTCAGTCTTTTTTTCCTCCGGAGAGAACAAAAAAAATATTGAGCAAGTTTAATGGAATATATGCAAATATATTAGCAGCATTACTTGGAACTGTTACTCCATTTTGCTCATGCTCATCTATACCGCTTTTTATAGGATTTACTTCTGCAGGAATACCTATTTCTATGTCATTTTCTTTTTTAATATCTTCTCCTCTTGTAGATTTAGCATCTATAATACTCTTATCAAGTATATTCGGTATGAAGATTGCTATAGCTTATGTTATTGTAGGACTTGTACTTGCTGTTGCAGGCGGAACTTTAATAGGAAAATTCAAAATGGAAAAATATTTAGAGGATTTTGTTAAAAATATAAAAACCAATAATACAGAATTAGAAATACAAACTATGACAAAAAAAGAAAGATTAATATATTCAAAAGAACAAGTTGTAGAAACTATAAAAAAAGTTTATTTATATATTTTCATAGGAGTGGCAATAGGAGCTTTTATTCATAATGTAATACCAGAAATCTGGATAAATAATATATTAGGAAAAAATAATTGGTATTCCGTACCCTTAGCAACTTTAGTAGGTATTCCAATGTATGCTGATATATTCGGAACTTTACCTATAGCAGAGAGTTTATTTTATAAAGGTGCAGGAATCGGTACTGTTTTATCATTTATGATGGCTGTTACCGCTTTGTCTCTTCCTTCAATTATCATGATAAAAAAAGTTGTAAAGATGCCGCTGCTTATATTTTTTGTGTCAGTTGTAACTATTGGTATAATAATTATTGGATATTTATTTAATAATTTTTATTTTATACTTATATAATAAAAAATAATAAAAAAGGAGAAGATTATGTTCTTTAAGAAAAAATCAGAATGCTGCTGCGGAGGTTCATGTGCAACTTCATCTGATGAAAATGCTAGAATAAAAATATTAGGCACAGGATGTAATAACTGTAAAAAATTAGAAGAAAATACTTTAAAGGCTTTGAAAGATATGGGACTTGATTTAACAGTAGGTCATATTACTGATATAGATAAAATTGCCGCTTATGGAGTTATATCCACACCTAGTCTTGTATTAGATGATAAAGTATTGTCCTATGGAAAAGTGCTGAATAAAGATGAAATAATTGAATTATTAAGAGATAAATTGTAATAAATGTATTATTTTTTAATTTTTTAATTTGCAATTATTTAATATATACCTATAATATGTATATACCAACTTTGGAGGCATATTATGGTTATAAATAGAATGCAATTCGGCTGAGGCTGTTTGCCAGACCCTCTAGAGGAGGAGGGTATAGAAAGAGAAATAGAAAAGATACTTCTTTTAGGAAATAATGATAAAAACTCTCTCGATATGCTTGATAATTTAAGAAAAGCTATATTGGAGCTAGATTTAGATTTATCAATAAAATATACAAACAGTAAAGGAAGTATGTCTTATTACGGAGTTATGACTTTACCTGCACTTATAGTAAATGATGAGCTAATATCTTACGGAGAAGTATTAGATAAAAATAGAATAGTTAGTATTCTAAAAGAAAAATTATAAATTATATTAAATTAGTAAAATTAGTAATTAATACAATATTTAATATAAAGAAAAGAAAGGAGATAAATATGTCATTAAGAGATATTCTATTTGGAAGAGGAGGATGCGGCTGAGGTCCTTCTATTAATCCCTTCGTTGAAGAGGAAACAAAAAAAGAACCGCCTATAGAAGCCAGAATAAAAATATTGGGCACAGGCTGCTCTAATTGTCAAAAATTAGAAGAAAATGTAATAGCTGCTGTAGAAGAAGCTAAACTTGATTTGGCAATTAAATATGTAGAAGATATGGCTGAAATAGCTTCGTATGGAGTAATGTCAACTCCTGCTCTATTATTAGATGATAAAGTTCTTTCTTATGGTAAGGTATTAAGCAAAGAAGATATCATTAAAATACTAAAAGAAAATTTATAATATTTTTTCTATTCTTAAAATTATAAAAGGTTAAATAATCAAAAAGTATTTAACCTTTTTATTTTTTAAATAAACATTGAATTTTTTTTAATATTTATTTGACAATTAATCTTTAGTGTACTATTATAATATTTGTAACATACTAGTATATTAATAAGCAGAGGCAGAAAAATGTCATATATAATAGGATTTGGAGAGATAATGCTAAGGCTCTCATCAATAGATAATGAAAGATTATTTCAATCCTCAAAACTTAATGCAACATTCGGAGGCGTTGAAGCTAATATTTGTGTTTTAGCTTCTATATTAGGATTAAAAAGCAGATATGTAACCGCCCTTCCTAACAATGCTATTGGTAAAAAGGTAGAAGAATTGCTTTTAAGTCATAGAGTTGATACATCTGCAATATCTTGGGAAGGTAAAAGACTTGGAATATATTTTGTAGATCCGGGTAATAATTATAGAAGTTCAAATGTTATTTATGACAGAGAATATTCTTCTATATCACAAGCCTTAATAGAAGATTTTGATTGGGATAAAGTTTTCAAAGATGCGTCATATTTTCATGTAAGCGGAGTAACACCAGCAATTAGCCAAACTGCTGCCGATCTTACACTATATGCTGTAAAAGAAGCAAAAAAAAGAAATGTCAAAGTTTCATGCGATATCAATCATAGAAAAAAATTATGGAAATATGGAAAAAAAATAGAAGAAGTAATGCCTGAAATAGTAAAATATTCTGATATAGTATTTGCCAATGAATATGATGCTGTTAAAATTTTAGGGGTAAAAAGTAATGTAGATGTAGACTCTGATATAAGCGATGATGACTACAAATCTATTATGAATGAGTTAATAGATAAATATTCATTAGATATGGTAATCACAACTAAAAGAGAGGCTATAAGTTCAAATCATAATAATATATACAGTATGTTATATGTCGATAAAAAATTATATAAATCCAAAAAATACTATATAAAAAATATTATTGACAGAATAGGTACAGGAGACTCATTTGCGGCAGGAATACTTTCCGGAATACAATTATTTGATAATTATCAGGATATATTAGAATTTGCTGCTGCGTCTTTCTGTATAAAGCATAGCATACCGGGTGATTGGAATTTAACAACAAAAGATGAGGTAATAAATTTAATGAAATCTAAAGACGGATTAGATGTCAAAAGGTAAATTCGCTATTTAAAATATTCAGGGAATTTATTTTTTAAAAACACCAAGTCATCTTTTACATGCGTTAAATGTACTTCCATGAGAGGAATAAGTTTTCTTATGTTTTTTTCTTTTATGTAAGTAAGGATATTTTTATGTTCTATTAATGTCCTAGTTCTGTCCATTTCCATTATATTGAATATTCTAGCTCTATTAAAATGTTTTATAGAATCTCTTATCAAACTGAATGTCAATTTTTTATCTGCTATTGAGAATAATAACTCATGAAATTCATTATCCAATTTGAGAAGTTCATAAACTTTATTAGTATTTATGTTCTTTTCATACTGTTCTATATTTTTATTTATTAATTTTAAATCTTTTTCTGTCTGATTCTTACAAACTATTTTGATTATTTCTTTTTCAAGCACCATTCTCATAAAGCTGGTTTCTTCAACAATAGAAGTGTCTATTAATGATACCATAGTCCCTTTTTGAGGGTATATTTCCATTAAATGCATCTTTTCTAGTCTTGAGAAAGCCTCTCTTATAGGAGTTCTGCTTATAGATAACACTTCGCTTACTATCTTTTCACTAATAAAAGTACCTGGAAGCAATGCCATATTAATAATATTATATTCTAAACATCTAACGGCATAATCACCTATAGGCTCATTAATTTCTCTCTCTAATATTATTAAATTATCTGCATTATTATTCTTAACTTTCGGCATAATCTGAAAATATATCCTTAAAATTATTTTTTATTTTATTAATAAAAATTGTTTGTACAAACATAAATCAGCTAATCGGCAAGCTATAATAAGCGGATAAATTTATTTAAATATACAAACATATTTTATTATTCATACCATAAACCGATTTAAAACTCAAAATATTCTTTATTTAATAAAGATTGTATTAAAGATACATCATTTATGAAAAACTTCAAGCAATAAAAAATAAATAAAAAAATCTAAAATATTACTTTTTTATAAAAAAATCATCATTTTTATTGACAATGGATTTTATTTTTACTAAAATACTAGTATGTTAGTAAAGGAGTTTTATTATGAAAAAAGTTTTTATTAATATTTTAGTTTTTGCTTTATTAGCAAACAGTGCATTATTTGCTCAGCAGGCAGCAAATACTCAAACAAATCCTGTTCTTCAATTCTTTAATGTATATCCGGGTTCAATGAAAATGCTAAGTTTTTACATTGAATACGCTTCCGGAGATCTAACAGGTTTGGGAAGCAATCCTAAAGGTGCGAGGACTATGGAAAATTTTGATACAAAACTTACATATTTGCAAACATTAAAAAGCGTACCTTGGTTGGGATTTGGATTTATATTCCAAGCACAATATGATAATCTTGAAGGTTGGAATAAAATTGAGGGAAACAGACCAGGAAAAAACCTTGCCAATCCTTTTAATTATTTAGAATTAACAGCAAATGTACATTTCTTAAATACTTTTAGTTTGGGACTTACTTCATCAGGAGATTTTGTATTTATGATGTATTTGAATAAAAGACTTCCTGATGTTGCAGCTTTCAAATCTCATTCTATAACAGTAATGGCTCAGCAGAATATATATATAAGAGGAAATCAGTATGATCCTGCTTCTGGAAGATTAACTCAAGGCTGGTATGACGGTACCGAGTTTAGAATAGCATATCAAATGCGTTTCAATGATTGGTTCGCATTAAGACCAGAAATACAATTCAAAATATTATCAGGTGCTCAAACTTCATTTAAAGATTGGTATTGGATAAGATTCAATCCTCGTTTACAGTTCTTCCTAGAAGAATGGACTTTCTTCTTTGAACCTAGATTATTCTACGGCGGAATATTTAAAATGGGAACATCTGAAGCTAATAAACAAGGTTTAGGATTTGAACTTAAAGTTGGTATTGACTTGACAAAATTATTCTTTGATTAATTAATATATAAAATTATAGATTTACGGAGGAAATTGTTTTTATGATTAATTCTATGTTATACCCTAGAGAAAGCAGAACAAGAAGAGTTGTTGATATATCTGGAATGTGGGAATTTAAGATAGATTCAAACAATGAAGGAAGAAAAAACGGTTATGCCAACGGATTAAAAGACACTACATTTATACCTGTACCATCTAGCTTTAATGATCTTTTTACAGATAAAAATATAAGAGAACATGCCGGAGATATATGGTATGAAACATCATTCTATCTTCCTTTAGAATGGAAAGATAAAAATGTTAATGTAAGATTCGGCTGTGCTACACATGAAGCTGCTGTATACATTAATGGAAAAGAAGTATGTACGCATGTAGGCGGATTTATGCCTTTCAATGCTCCTGTTAATGAAGCCGGAGTATTCGGAGAAAAAAATAAATTAGTTGTAGTTGTTAATAATGAACTTAGCAATACTACACTACCTTGCGGACATACAGAAACTAAACCCTCAGGCAAAAAATATATTAAACCTTCTTTTGACTTTTTCAATTATGCTGGTTTGAACAGACCTGTAAAAATTACTGTTACAAACAAAGAATATATTTATGATATAGATATATTATCTGAAGTAAACGGCAGTGACGGAATTGTAAATTATGAAGTACATACTACAGGTGAAAATAAAGTATTCATAAAAATATACGATGAAGAAGGAAAAGAAGCAGCAAGTGCTGAAGGAAAAAATGGAAAAATAGTTATTAAAAATGCTAAATTGTGGAATCCGAAAGCTGCTTACTTATACAAATTTGAAGCATGCATCAAAAACGGAGAAGAGTTAATAGATGAATACTATCTTGACTTTGGAATAAGAACAATCAAAGTTGAAGGTACAAAATTCTTAATAAACGGAAAACCTTTCTACTTTACAGGATTCGGAAAACATGAAGATAGTGAAACAGCTGGAAGAGGTTATAATCCGCCTGTAATAAAAAGAGACTTTGAACTTATTAAATGGATAGGTGCTAATTCATTTAGAACATCTCATTATCCATACAGTGAAGAGATAATGCAGGCTGCTGACAGAGAAGGTATAGTTATTATAGATGAAATAGCTGCCGTTGGTATGTTTGATGTGGGATCCGTATTAAATCCGGGTGCTTCAAAAACGGATTATTTCTCTTTAGAAGAAGTACATACAAAAACTAAAGAAATTCATAAAAAAGCTGTAGAAGAGCTTATTACAAGAGATAAGAATCACCCTTCTGTTGTTATGTGGAGCTTATTTAATGAACCTGATACTTCTAAAGATGAAGCTTTGCCATACTTTGAAGATATATTCAACTTTGCAAAAAGTATAGACAAACAAAACTTACCAAAAACTTTTGCTGCTATTCAGGCATCAGCACCTGGTAAATGCAAATGTATGCATCTATGCGATGTAATTACATTAAACAGATACTACGGCTGGTATTTCTTGGGAGGTTATGAAATAGATATGTCAGAAGAAAAATTCAGAGAAGAGATGAACCTCTATAAAGAAATGAACAAACCTGTTATGTTTACAGAATACGGAGCTGATACTTATGCAGGTGTTCATAAACTTCCTTCTGTTATGTGGAGCGAAGAATATCAATGCGAATACTATGAAATGAACTTCAAAGTTTTTGATAGTTACGACTTTATAATAGGCGAACAGTTATGGAACTTTGCTGATTTCCAAACTACTGAAGGAATATTCAGAATAGACGGAAACAAAAAAGGAATATTCACTAGAACCCGTCAGCCTAAAGCAGTTGCTCATTATATAAGAAGCAGATGGACTAAATTACCGCTAGATTATAAAAAATAATTAATTAAAAAATTACGGGTAGGAAATAAAAAATAATTTTCCTGCCCTTTATAAAAAATAGGAGGTACGCAGATAATGGATAATACAATTAATTATCATAGAGCCAAAATATGGCAGATAGCATTTTTTGCTTTTAATAACACGGCTACTAATTTATACATGTTTTTCATGTTTTTTATATCCTATTACGCTACAGGAATGTTAGGATTGGGAGTAGTTTTGGTATCTACACTTCTTACTGCTATGCGTATTTGGGACGCTGTAACAGATCCTTTTGTTGGTTATATGCTGGATAAAACTAATGGAAAATTTGGTAAAAACAGACCTTTTATAGTTGCCGGAAATATTGTGATGATTATATCTTGTTTTATAATGTACAAATTTGTATATAAAGCTCCGGAAAATATGAGATTATTATTCTTTATATTGGTTTATGCTGTATATATTATAGGATATACTTTGCAATGCGTTGTTACAAAATCTGCTCAAACTTGTCTTACTAATGATCCTAAACAAAGACCTTATTTTACAATATTTGATGGAAGTTATAATGTTGTATTATTTGCCGGTATGCAGATTGTAGTTTCTAAAGTATGGATACCAAAATACGGCGGTTTTAATGCTGAGTTTTTTAATACTTTCTTAACATTTACTATAATCGTATCTGCTGTATTATCTGCACTTGCAATAATAGGATTATGGACTAAAGACAGAACAGAATATTTCGGACTTGGAAAGCCTCAATTAATTACTTTTAAAGATTATTGGACTGTTATAACAAAAAACAGAGCAATACAAATGCTTGTAATTGCTGCTTCTACAAGTAAACTTTTTGTTACTATACAATCTAACTCTATAGTATTAGTTATGCTTTATGGTATAATATGCGGAAATTATGCTTTAAGCGGTGAGGTTTCTGCTATATATAGTATACCAAGCATCATCATCATAATATTAGGTATGAAATTTGTGGCTAGCCGTATGGGTCAGAGAAAAGCATTATTATTTGGTACTATAGGCTGTATAATATTTGCTGCTCTTCTATTATTACTATTTATATTCGGAGAGCCTACTACTATGAGCTTTAAAAATCCTAATTTCTTTACTATAGCATTCATAGTATTATGGATATTAATGCAGGGTTTTGCTGGAATATCTACTAATATAGTTATACCTATGACTGCTGACTGTGCCGACTATGAAACTTATAGATCTGGAAAATATGTTCCGGGTTTGATGGGTACATTATTCAGCTGTGTTGATAAAATAATATCATCTTTCGCTACTACTATAGTAGGACTTTTAATTGCTATGATAGGCTTTAAAACTACTCAGCCTACTCCTGATACTCCTTATTCAACAGGAATTTTCTGGGTAACTATGTTCTGTGTATTCCTTGCTCCTATGATTGGATGGGTATTAAATATTATAGCTATGAGATTCTATCCTCTTACTAGAGAGAAAATGGAGGAGATACAAGGAGCTATAGCTGAAATAAAAGCTAAAAATCAATAATATAATTTTTGCTTGACAGTTTATATTATTTTTGTAAAATTAATATACTAGTATACAATTTAGAGGCTATAAAATGAAAATTAATATTGAAAACTTAATAAACAATAAAACCTTTTTTGAAAAAAACAATATAGAAATACCAAAATATGATATAAAACAAATTAGAAAAAATACAAATGAAAAACCAACTTGGATTCATTTCGGAGCTGGTAATATATTCAGAGGTTTTGTTGCGAGAATAGCTGATACTCTTTTAAATGATAATATTATAAATACTGGTATAATAGCTGTTGATACGCATGCTGCTGGAAGAGATGATGATTATGAAATGCTTGATAAAGTTTATAAGCCTTTTGATAATCTCACTCTTTTAGCATCTATTAAAAGTGATGGGAATATAGATAAAAAAGTTATAGGAAGCATTACTGATATACTTCATGCTGATTTTATTAATTATTATGAAGAATTAAAAAAAATATTTATATCAGACTCTCTACAAATAGCAAGTTTTACTATAACAGAAAAAGGTTACTCTATAAAAGATTCAAATGGTAATTATAATAAAATAGTTGCTGATGACATTATAAATGAACCTAAAAAAGCAAAAAATATTATGAGTATTGCCTGTGCTATGCTTTTAGAAAGATATAAAAACGGAGCTTATCCTATAGCAATGCTTAGTATTGATAACTGCTCTAATAATGGGGACAAATTAAAAAGTGCTGTTATTGATATAGCTAAGGAATGGGTAAAAAAAGGGTTTGCCGACAATGGATTTATAAAATATCTTGAAGATAATAAAAAAGCTGCTTTTCCTTTTAGTATGATTGACAAAATTACTCCTAGACCTTCTGAAATTATCTCAAAAAAACTTGAGAGTATAGGGCTTGAAGATATGCATATATTCAAAGTAGGACATAATCCAATGGCTGCTTTTGTAAATGCGGAAGTGCCTGAATATTTAGTTATTGAAGATTCATTTCCAAACGGCAGACCTGATTTGGCTAAAGCAGGAGTATATATTACCGACAGAGAAACTGTACAAAACTCTGAAAAAATGAAAGTTACTACTTGTTTAAATCCTCTTCATACATCTTTAGCAATATTCGGCTGTCTTTTAGATTATGATTTTATATATAATGAAATGAAAGACCCTATATTAAAAAAGCTAGTTGAAAAAATAGGTTATGATGAAGGTATGAAAGTAGTTATTAATCCTAAAATCTTAAATCCAATGGAGTTCATAAAAGAAGTTATAGAAGAAAGACTAGTTAATCACTATATACCAGATTCTCCTAAAAGAATAGCAACAGACACCTCCCAAAAAATACATATCAGATATGGAGAAACCTTAAAATCTTATGTAAAAAACGGACTTGATGCTTCTTCTTTAATTGGAATACCTATAACTATAGCAGCTTGGCTTAGATATTTAATGGGAATCGATGACAAAGGAAATACTATGGAAATAAGTCCTGATCCTATGCTTGAAGAATTACAAAAGCATATAAAAAATATCAAGTTTAAAGATATAAATAGTATAGGAGATAATTTAAAGCCCATACTATCAAACAAAATTATATTTGCTTGTGATTTATATGATGAAAAAATAAATTTAGGCAGCAAAATAGAAGAATATTTCAAAGAAATGATAATAGGTGTAAATGCAGTTAGAGAATGTTTAAATAAATATATTAAATAAATTAAGGAGAAATTCTATTATGATAATGACTTTAAGATGGTTTGGAAAGAATTTTGATTCTGTTACTCTAAAACAGATTAGACAAATACCCGGAGTAAAAGGAGTTATAACAACTTTATATGACAGTAAGGTTGGAGAAGTTTGGAAAGAAGAAGATGTACAAAAATTAAAAAAAGAAGTTGAAGAATCTGGATTAAAAATATACGGCATAGAAAGTGTCAATATACATGATGATATAAAAATTGGTTTGCCTAGCAGAGATAAATATATAGAAAACTATATAAAAACATTAGAAGTTTTGGGAAAAAATGGAATTAACTTAGTATGTTATAACTTTATGCCTGTATTTGACTGGACTAGAAGCGATTTAGCAAAAGTAAGACCAGACGGAGCTACTGTTTTATCTTATGACCAAGATATAATAGATAAAATAGATCCTCAAAAGATGTTTGAACAAATTGATTCTAGTTCTAATGGATTTGTTTTACCTGGATGGGAGCCTGAAAGACTCAGCAGATTAAAAGAACTTTTTGAAATGTATAAAGGTGTTGATGATGATAAATTATTTGAAAATTTAAAATATTTTTTAAATGCTGTAATGCCTACTTGTGAAAAATACAATATCAAAATGGCTATACACCCTGATGATCCTGCTTGGCCGGTATTCGGACTTCCTAGAATTATAGTTAATAAAGAAAATATTTTAAGAATGGTTAATAGTGTTAATAGTCCTTGCAACGGAGTAACTCTATGTGCTGGTTCTTTAGGTTCTAATCCTAAAAACGATATACCTGATATAGTAAGAAGTTTGAAAGGCAAAATTTTCTTTGCACATGTTAGAAACTTAGAGCATACTGCACCTGGAAAATTCCAAGAAGCAGCACATTTATCAAGCGATGGATCTATGGATATGTTTGCCATTATGAAAGCATTTTATGATATAGGTTTTGAAGGACCTTTCAGACCAGATCATGGAAGAGCTATCTGGGACGAAGTATCTATGCCCGGATACGGACTTTATGACAGAGCATTAGGTGCTGTTTATTTACAAGGTTTATGGGAAGCTATAGAAAAAATGAGTAAATAATTATACATATATCATTAATGCAATACGGTTATAAAAGTTATAATTGTATTGCATTTGTTTTAATTTAAGAGGAATAAATATTATGAGAAATTTTATGGATAAAGATTTTTTATTATATAATGACACAGCTAAAATACTTTTTCATGATTATGCTTATAAATGTCCTATATTTGACTATCATTGTCATTTGAGTCCTAAAGAAATAGCCGAAAATAAAAAATTTAATAATATCACTGAAATTTGGCTTTACGGAGATCATTATAAATGGAGAATGATGAGGGCAAATGGAATAGATGAGAAATTTATAACAGGAGATGCTGAAGATTATGATAAGTTCAGAGCTTGGGTAAAAACTGTGCCTAATTTAATAGGAAATCCATTATATCATTGGAGTCATTTGGAGCTTCAAAGATATTTTGATATTTATGAAATTATAAACGAAGATAATGCTGATATAATTTGGAAAAAAGCTAATGAAAAATTACAGAATATGACTGTTAAAGATATTCTTAAAAAATTTAAAGTTCATACAATAGGCACTACTGATGATCCGATAGATGATTTAGAATATCATAAATTAATAAATGAAGGAAAAGCTCAAATAGGTAAAATTGATACAAATATAGTTCCTTCTTTCAGACCAGATAAGGCTATTAATATAGAAATGCCGGACTTCAGCGAATATATAAAAAAGTTAGAAAAAGCAAGTTCTGTTAATATAAAAGATATAAAATCATTAGTTGAAGCTTTATATAAAAGAATAGATTATTTTAAAACTTTAGGCTGCGTATCAAGCGATTGTTCCTTGTCATTAGTGCCTTTTAATTTATATGATGAAAATAATATAGATACTATTTTCAAAAAAGCTATGAATAAAGAAAAATTGTCTTTAGAAGAAATAGAAAAATACAAAACATATATACTTATCAAATTAACTCAAAAATATAAAGAAGCAAAACTAGTTATGCAGATACATATTTCTGCTATGAGAAACAATAATGAAGTAATGTTTAAAAAACTAGGTGCTGATACAGGATATGATTCTGTAGGAGATTCTAATATTATAGAAAAATTATCATCATTATTAAAAACGGCCAATAATAACGGAGGACTCCCAAAAATTATTTTTTACAGTCTTAACAATAAAGATTATTATCCGCTTTCTACACTTATGGGCTGTTTTCAAGATGAAGGCATAAAAGGTAAAATGCAGCTTGGTTCTGCTTGGTGGTTCTTAGACAATAAAGATGGAATGGAAGAACAATTAAAAGTACTTGCAAACAGCGGTTCTTTAGCCTTATTTGTAGGAATGCTCACTGACTCAAGAAGTTTTCTTTCATACTCAAGACATGAATATTTTAGAAGAATACTATGCAATTTAATAGGAAAATGGGCAGAAGACGGCGAAGTGCCTAATGATATTAAATTTTTAGGAAATATAATAGAAAATATATGTTTTAATAATTCTAATATTTACTTTAATAGTTAAGTATGATAAATTAAAATTACCTATTATTTTTTACGGAGTTTTTATGTTTGAAAAATATATACAAAATAAAATTATACCTGTAGTGGTTGTAGAAAATGAAGAAGAGATAAGAAATATAGCTGAACTTTGTTTGGAGTTTCTGCCTTCTATAGAATTAACACTTAGAACAGAATACGGATATAAAGCATTAGAAATATTAGTAAAAGACTACCCTACTCTTCCAAGGGCAGCTGCTACTGTTTTAAGTACAGAACAAGTAGACATAATACTTGATTTGGGAACTAATTTAATAATAAGCCCTGGTTTTCAGCCTGTAATGTTGGAATATGCTAAAACTAAAAAATATAATTATATACCAGGTGCTGCAACACCTTCTGAAGTTGAGCAATGTTTAGCTTACGGGCATAAATATATAAAATTTTTCCATGCTGGTTTATTTGGAGGCATTAATTGGATAAAAAATATAGCTCCTGTTTATCAGCATACAGGTGTTAAGTTTATGCCTTTAGGGGGAGTGAGTATTGACAATGTAAAAGAATATTTGCAAAACAAAAATGTATTTGCATGCGGAGGCTCTTGGCTTTGTCCTAGAAACTTGATGGAAGAGAAAAATTGGAAAGAAATAAAAAGAAGATTTGAAGAAGCTCATAATTTAATAAAAGATTTATCAAATTAATAAGGCTTTTTTATTGTTATATCATAATTTTTTTATATATAATAAGTGAATATAAATTTGCATTCACTTATTATTTTTTGTATAATTTATATATTGTAATTTTTAATATAAAAATAGGATAATAATATGATTAGTGAAGAAAACAAATATTTTTATAGTGCATTAAATAATATACAAAATAAAAAATACGATGAAGCTATTAATGATCTGATTAAAATTATAGAAATAGATCCTCATAATTTAGATGCCTATCATAATTTAGCAAGAGTTTATCATGATATGGAAAATTATGACAAGGCAATAGATACATATAATAAATCTATAGAAATATATCCGCATGACAGCGATGCCTACTATTACAGAGCAGAAGTTTATTTAAACAAAAAAGATTATGATAAGGCTATAGAAGATTTAGAAAAAAGCATATTAAAAAATGAAGCGTATTCTGATGCATACTACTTAATGTCTGTAGCTTATAGAAGAAAAAAGAAATATAAAAAAGCAATAAAATATTTAAAAAAAACATTGGAATTTAATAACGAAGACTATATAGCCTATTATGATTTATATAAACTTTATAATATACTCTCTAAACATGAAAAAGATGAAGAGATAAAAGAAAAATATTTAGTGAAATCTAAAAAATTCTTACAGAAATCTGCTGATTTAGGATATGAAAAAGCTATAGAAAAATTAAATAATAATGCAATTAAATAATAATTTTTGAATACTAAAAAGCTAAATATAAAAATTGTAAGCGTATATCAAATCCTCCAAAGGCGGCTATACATTGCTATCAAACAATTTTTATCAGAAGTAATAAAAAATAATAATTTAATATAACTTATATTTTAAGATAATTATGCTTCAATTATAAAATAGCTTGCAATATTATAAATATAAACTATTATATAAATAATAAGAATTATGATAAAAGGAGATTACAATATATGTCAAAAAAAGTTCTTGTTCCATTAGCAGAAGGCGTAGAAGAAATTGAAGTTATTACTATTATTGATGTTTTAAGAAGAGCAAATATAGAAGTAGTAACTGCTTCTTTAACTGATAATTTAGAAGTAAAAGGATCTCATAATATTATAATAAAAGCGGACACTTCTTTTGAAAAAATAGTTAACTCTGATTTTGATGGTATATCACTTGCAGGCGGTTACGGCGGAATGAATAATCTAAAAGATGATAAAAGAGTATTAGAAAAACTTAAAAGCATGTATGAAGCTAAAAAATTAGTATCAGCAATATGTGCTTCTCCTATAGTTCTTGGAGAGGCTGGGGTTATTAAAGGAAAATACACTTGTTATCCTAGCTGTGAAAGTGCTGTTAAAGGCGGCGAATATGTAGAAAAAGATATTGTTGTTTGCAATGATAATGTTATTACTTCTAAAGGTCCTGCTACTACTGTATTTTTTGCTTTGGAATTAGTTAAATACTTAAATGGCTCTAATGAAGAATTAGCTAATGCTTTATTAGTTAATCTAATAAAATAATAAAAAGATATTGATTTTATTAATCTTTTATATATAGTATAGCAATATATATAAAAGATTTTTTAAGGATTATAAAATTGAAAATTATTATACCGGCAGCCGGAGAAGGCACTAGATTAAGACCCCATACAATTACAAAACCAAAACCAATACTTCCTATAGCAGGTTCTACAATTATAGATTTCATAATGAATGAAATATCTTCAATACAGGATTTAGAAGAAATAATATTTATAGTTGGATATTTAAAAGATAAAATGATTGAATATTTGACTGATAAATATAAAAATATAACACTTAGATTTGTAGAACAAAAAGAGTATAAAGGTTTAGCTCATGCCATATCGCTTACAAAGGAATATATAAAAGATGATGATAAAATATTTATTATTTTGGGCGATACAATATTTAAATTAAATCTTTCAAATATAGTAAGCAAAAATGAAAACTCTCTTGGTGTATGCGAAGTTGACAATCCAAGCAGATTCGGAATAGCAATATTGAATGAACAAGGTATTATAAAAAAATTAGTTGAAAAACCTCAAGAACCTATAGGCAATTTAGCTCTTACAGGAATGTATAATATAGTAAATACTAAAGAATTATTTGAAGCTATAGATTATATTATCAAAAATGATATAAAAACTAAAAATGAATATCAGCTTACAGATGCTTTGGAATATATGATAAAAAACTCAATAATATTCAAAACATTCAAATTAGATGGCTGGTATGACTGCGGTGAAAAATCCACTATGATAGAAACGAATAGATCTATTATTAAACATGATATATTAAGTAAAGGTATAAAAGACACTGCTATAATACCTCCTGTATTTATCGATAAGGATGTAAAAATAGAAAATTCAGTAATAGGTCCTTATGTACATATTGGAAAGAACTCTAAAATAGAAAACTCTATATTAAAAAATTGTATCATATTTGAAGATGTTAGTATATCAAATGCCTTTATGGATAATTCTATAATATCCGAAAAAGTTACATACAGAGGAAAAACTACTTCAATGGATATAGGGGCTTCTATAACTATAGAACAAAATTAACTTTTAATCTGAAATATTAAAAAGGAAGTTATCATTATAAATAGATAGCTTCCTTATTTTTTACAATGTAGCATTCATAAAGCCCATTACAATAAATTGCAAAAAACTCACAAATAAAAATATTCCCGTATCCATAATCAAAAGAGAATACGGATAATTAGTAAGCAGCATTGAAAATCTTACCTTGTCTGCTATTATTAAAGATGAATATGTTAAAAATCCTACAAATAGTTTTATATGTTCTTTCAAAGGAATAAAATAAAAAAATACCATAAAAAATAATGCGATTAATAAACTTTGAATAAAAGAAAAAAACTCAGAGTAATATATCATTTTAATTCTATTATTCCAATTACGAACTCCGGGCAGTATTTCTCTTCTATAATAAAATTTTTTAACCGATTGGAATTCTAATATCAATCTAGTAGCCAAAAATCTAACTACATAACAAGCCAAAACAAACTCTAAATATCTTACTATTATATTTTCCATAATCAAAAATTATATAAATACCATTCATCACAATTATTACAAAAATCTAATTTCTTAGAAACATTATCTAAAAAATAATTTTCAAGCTTTTTCCATATATCCTCTAAATTTTCATCATATATAGAAGCTATTTTCTTTTCTTTGTTTATATCAAATCTGCAAATATAAATATCCCCATAACTATCTATAAATAAATCTCTAGCCAAATGCCAGCATCCTACATTAATAAGAGGTGCCATATTCCCCACTCTATTATCATCTATAATGCCTCTGTAATTATAATATTTCTGCATTATAATATCTATTTTATATTTATCAAAATATTTATAATAAGAAGCTAAATAATCAAAGTTATCTTTTTGTTTTGTTATCTGCAAATAAGTATTTTTAGGCTCTCTAAGCAAATAATAGTCTATATTAGACATAATAGTTTTTATATCACCATTATCATATATTCTATTATAAACATCTTCTTCTACAGCATCTAAATGTATAATAACATTAAGATTACTTCTCTCTGACTGCATAGATAATAATCTTTTAGCATTAACACTGTCAAGAAGCAATGCATTAGTTTCTAAATATACCTGAACATTTTTATTTCTTGTAGAATATTCTAATATATCAAAAATATCTTTATTCAAAAGAGGCTCATAATAACTTCCTATAGAAATATGAAAATCGCCGCAAAAATTATAAAGTTTATCATAAATAGCTTTAAACTCATCTAAAGTAATATTTTTTTCTTCTTTTGAAAGTTCATTTTTTATAGTTTGATTTTTTAATAAATATTTATTTAACGCATTTTGTCTATTACTAATATCTATCTCTATAAATGACGGCAATGTTCTTCTAATACTTGGATTTTCTTCTATTGCCTTAACCATTTCATTATAATCTTTATAGACTATAAGTTTTTTTATTAAAATAGCATTTCTTTTACTATCAGCAAAAAGAGAAAGTCTGTAATATCTCATATCATGTTCTGATATAAGTATTTCTATTTCAAAAAAATTCGGATCAACAAATACAATATTGCTTATAGCATTTTCAGATACTTTAATATCTTTTGTTTTGATAATATTAAATAATTTCTCAAAAGCAGTTCTTCTTATTATAAAAGGAACTATACCAGAAGGATAATTTTCGCCATAACTAAAATACGATATATTTTCTTCATGTATCTTAGTTAATTTAATAGTTTCATCAGCATTAAATAAAGGCATATTGCCTGGTATATAAATTATATTATCATAATTCTCGCTTTCTATATATATATTATTTAAATAATTTTCTATTTTTTCAAGATCATTATTTTCTATATATTTAACATCGCAATTTAATTTCTCTTTTAAAGTATTTATCTTATCATTAAAAATATTATCAAATATTATAGAAAACTCATTAGAAAAAGTTCTGTCAGCTAATATTAAAAAACTCATTTTTTACCTCTTATTAAAATTAATTAAATATAATCCATAATATTATCAGGACTTCTTGATATCAAACCGCATACCTGGCATATATACAAACTTTTTTCTGAATTATCATCATAATCAGCAATATCAATATCCCTCAAATTATTAATATCATTATTTATTATTTCAGCAAAATTAGAACATCCGCAATAGGAACATCTGTAAATTAAATCCTCTGCTATATCATCTATATATATTCTTTCATAGCGATTATATTTTGATGAAAATTTTATTCTGTTATTTATATATCTATGAGGAAAAATTGCTATATATTCATCTAAAGTAATTTTTTTCAAAGAATTAGATTTTATATAATATATTTCATTTTTTCCTATCATTAAAGCATTAAACTGATTCATAGAAATATTATGCAAATTAATCAAATCATTGAATATTTCATCAGTAAGTTTATAATTGTCTAAAGTTATATATTCAGGATAATCGCTTACAATAAGTTTTAATTCTTCTCTGTTTTCTTTAAAATATCCAAATTCGCCGAATAAATATTTATCATCTTTATGATAAGCAAATAATCCAATCAAAGAATCATAAGTTTCATAAGAATCATTTCCGCTATAAGAATAATCAGCATACAAAACATTATCAAAACTTTTTATATATCTAATAACAGGATCATCATCATATAATTTATGAATAATCTTTTCTTCGCCTAATATATTTTCTATATCTTTCATAAAATATTAATCAGAATATGAAGCAAGCATATCCTCTTGTTCCTTTTTAAATAAAGCATCTGTTATCTCTGTAATTTCTCCGTCCATAAATCTATCTAATTTATACAAAGTAACATTTATTCTATGATCTGTAACTCTATTCTGAGGGAAATTATAAGTTCTTATTCTTTCGCTTCTGTCCCCCGAACCAATCTGCTCTCTTCTTTCTTTAGCTTCTTTGGCCTTTCTCTCAGTTTCTTCTTTCTCATATATTCTAGCACGAAGAACTTTTAATGCTTTTGCCTTATTCTTATGCTGGCTCTTTTCATCTTGACACTGTACAACCAATCCCGTAGGCAAATGTGTAATTCTAACAGCACTATCAGTAGTATTAACAGACTGTCCTCCTGGTCCGCTTGAACGAAATATATCAACTCTTATATCCTCATCTTTTATTACAACATCACTTTCCATAGCTTCAGGCATAACTGCAACAGTAGAAGCAGAAGTATGTATTCTTCCTCCGGACTCTGTAGCAGGTATTCTCTGTACACGATGAGTTCCGCTTTCAAATTTTAATGTTCTGTAAGCATCTTTTCCGGATACTGAAAATATAACCTCTTTATATCCGCCAAGCTCTGTAGGACTAGTATCTATTATTTCCATTTTTAAATTAGTTCTCTCTATAAAACGAGTATACATTCTAAATAAATCGCCCACAAACAATGCCGATTCATCTCCTCCCGTACCAACTCTAATTTCAACTATAATATTTTTACCGTCATTTTTATCCTTAGGAAGCAGAAGAAGTCTAAGTCCATTAATTATATCTTCTTTCTTTTTATTAAGTTCTTCTATCTCTAATAATGCCATGTCTTTAAGTTCTTTGTCAGTATCAGGATTATTAATCATTTCATTAGATTCTTCAATTTCTTTTAATACCACTTTTAATTTTTTATATTCTTCTACAATATCTTCAATTTCTGATTTTTTTTTCATCAAATCCTGTATAACTCTATTATCTTTTATATTAGCATCATTAAGTTTCTGTACTATATCTTCATAAGTTTTTTCTACTAATGACAATTTATCAATTATTGACATAAAATAAATTTCACTCCAAAAAATAAGTATAATTATATACAAATAATGATATTTATCAACTATTATATAATTTTTGATAATTATTAATTATTTACTTACGCTATTAAAATTAGCTTCAAAATCTATATTAATATGTGTATAATTAGAATTAATAGAAGACCCAACTATAATACTGTTAGGATAGCTCCAAGTTCTTAACGGTATATTAAAATATTTTAATATATCCTGAGATTTTGAAAGCTGTATTGTAAATATATAATCAGGATTAATATTTTTTGATATTTGCTCTTTTATATAAGTATCTAAAGATTCCCCATCATAAACACTGTCTATAATAGTTTCTATAGCCTTTTCATTCTCACTGACAAAATATATTTTATCTATAAAAGTATAATAAAACATATTTCCATTATTTAAATCATAAGAATATATATAATGATTATTGTAATTTCTTTCTTTTTTGATAAGATTATCATATTTTTCTAATAGTGCTATTTCCAATTTAGGAAGCAAATCAATATCATTTTCTATATTAAAAATAATCACAGGATAAATTAATTCAGATCTTTTTGATTCTATGTATGCCGCAGCCATTTCTCCATACAAATCATTTATAATGCTTCCAAATGAGTAAACATCATTCATCTTTGTAAATAAATCATATAATTCAGAATAAAGCTTATTATTATGATTCATTTTTAAATCATTATATATTATAGGATAAAGTCCTGCTAAATATGACTTTAATGCTAAATACATAACAGTTTTTTCTTTAGGCAAATAATTCTGTATATCTATTTCACCTTCTAAACCATAAAGTGAATATCTTTCAGATCCTCCGTATTCATAATCAACAAAAATATCAATTAATCCGTTATCATCATTTATTTTAGCATTTCCATATATGATATATGCATTATTAAAATATCTTAATGGTGTAAATAATAAAGAACCTTCGCAATTATTATAATCAAAAAGCTGTTTATTAACATAAAAAGAAATATCAGATTCATATTTATTTTCAACATTGTTAAGCAATCTTATTTCATTAATACTTTCAGCATCAGAATTTAGAAAATCAATTAATTTTTTTATATGATTATAGTTTTTAGTAACTATTAAAAGTCCCTTATGAAAATGAAAAAATAAATAAGGACTTCCATTATCTAAAGCATATATTCTTTTTCCATTATAATTAATTTTTTTTACTTCATAATCAATATTATCTATAGTTAAACTCTCAGAATTAAAAAAAGAGCTTAGTATAAAAGAATTTAATCTTCCTATATCAAATAGGTAAAAAATTTCTGCATTATCCAAATTTCCATTATACCCCCAAAAAAGTAAAGCAGCATTTCTTTTTAATATAGGTTTAGAAGCCATTTTAACAAAAAAATTATCATTTGTTCTTAGTCTATCTGCAAATGCATCTGCCTTTCTAAGCAAAATAGAAAAGTCATACATAGATTCATCATGAGATATTCTATAAGCATATATAGAATCAGAAAATTTAAGTAAACTTTTATCAAGACTTTTAACACTTACATAGGCAATATTATCTTTAGGTATTTTGACCTCAGACATATCTTTTTTATGAAGCCCATAAGGAAAATATCCAAATATAATAAATAAAGAAATTATTACTATTAAAATAATAGATAATATACAAAATAACTTAATCTGTCTTTGTCTTTTAATACTTACCATAAAAAATTATTTCCTTAACTATATTATCTATATTATTTTTATTTTCGTCAAAATTTAATAATGTTTTAATAAAAAACCGATTCAAGTTTATCACCTGAATCGGTCTTTATTATATAGCTTAATAAATAATTATGGTATTATTTATTAATAGATTCAACTAAAGCATCAACTAAAGCGTCCATTTCGCCTACATTAGCAGCTTTCATAGAAGAAGAAACAGAAACCTGAGCATCTAAAACTTCACATTGTTTCAAGTTAGCTTCAATGAACTCTTGCATCAAAGTACCAGATTTAGGAGCCCAAGAACCATTTTCTATGATAGCAAACTTACGTTTTTGAACATTAAGAGCTCTCATATCATCTAAATAGTTATGCATTGGAGGATAAATATTAAGGTTGTAAGTAACAGAAGCTAATACAATATGGCTTAATTTGAAAGTATCAGAAATCAAGTAAGAAACATGAGTGCTTGATACATCATGCATAGCTATATTAGTAACACCTTTTTCAGCTAATTTAGCAGCTAAAACGCCAACCATATTTTCAGTATTACCGTACATAGAAGCATATACAATTAATACACCTTTTTCTTCAGGTTCATAACTACTCCATTTGTTGTATTTGTCAAGGATATAACCTAAATTGCTTCTCCAAACAGGTCCATGTAAAGGACAGAACATTTTAATTTTATCAATAATTCCGCCAGCTTTTTTAAGTAAGTTTTGTACATGAGGACCATATTTACCAACGATATTAGTATAATATCTTCTAGCCTCATCTAACCAATCTCTATCAAAGTTAACTTCGTCATTGAAGAGTCTTCCGTCTAAAGCGATGAAAGTACCGAAAGCATCAGCAGAGAATAATACTCCATTAGTAGTATCAAAGCTAACCATAGCTTCAGGCCAGTGTACCATTTGAGCAGCAACGAAAAGTATTTCGTGTTTACCAAATTTTTGAGTATCGCCTTCTTTTACTTGGATTTTTTTATCGTCTGGGATAGTAAATCCGAACTGATCCATAAACATAAATGCTTTTTCAGTAGCAATAACTTTAGTTTCAGGGTGTCTTATTAAAACTTCGTCTATAGAAGCAGCGTGGTCTGGTTCCATGTGGTTAATAACCATATAGTCAAGTTTTTTACCATTTAAAACATATTCTAAGTTATCTAAGAATTGTCTGCAAACAGCCCAGTCAACTGTGTCAAAAAGAACTGTTTTTTCATCTAAAAGAACATAAGAGTTATAAGAAACACCTCTAGTTAAAGGGTGTACATTTTCAAATAGAGCCAAGCGATGTTCATTCGCTCCAACCCAATATAAATCTTCAGTAACTTTTCTAACGCAATGCATTATTTTCCTCCTCAAAAAAATTATTAATTAAATTTATTTTAAGCCTTAATGAAATTAGCTTTTTCTTCACTACATTCAGGACATACCCATTCATCTGGAAGAGCTGTAAAGTCTGTACCTGGAGCTATTTCAGATTCTGGATCACCAATGAATGGATTATACTCATAACCACAACCGCTGCATACATAGATTTTAGGTATTTCGATTGTTTTCTTAGGAGTAATTTTTTTCATTTTTTTGTATGGTACTTCTGCAGGTTTTTTAGCACCTGTATCAAGAGCTTTAGTAAGTAATGGAAGAATTTCTTTAACATCTCCAACTATACCATAGTCAGCATTTTTGAATATTTTAGCAGAAGCTTTCATATTGATAGCAACTATTATAGAAGCATTTTTAATACCTTTCAAGTGTTGGTTAGCACCAGAAATACCGCAAGCTATATATAAGTTACCATTGAATTTTTGACCTGACATACCAACATATCTGATGATAGGTAAGTATTTCAATTCTTCAGCAACAGGACGAGAACAACCTATAGCAGCACCAGCAGCTTTAGCTAAGTCCTCAACTAGTTTCATATTTCCTTTATCACCAATACCTTTACCAGCAGAAACAACTCTTTCAGCATTAATAATAGGTGTATTAATATCAATACCTACAGAGAAGTCAATTCCGTCTTTTTTAAGTGCAGCTACTAAAGCATCAACTTTTTCTTGAGCTGAACCTTCTTTGAAGATAATATTTCTTCTTTCACCAGTGATAGGACCTTTTTTAGCCATAGGACCAGCAACAGCAACAGGAGATTTAGGCATTTTACCAAGTATAGAAGCAGAAATAACAACTTTTTGAATTTCACTTGTACCTTCATAAATAGTACAAATTTTAGCATCACGATAAGCTCTTTCTACTATATAAGCACCTTTGATATAACCATTACCGCCATGGATTTGAAGTGCTTGGTTTACAACTTCCAAACCTATTTCAGAAGCATATAATTTAGCCATAGCAGATTCAGTACCATAAGGTTCATGTCTGTCTTTCATAGCAGCAGCACTGTAGATAAGAAGTCTAGCAGCACGCAATTTAGTAGCCATATCAGCAAGTTTGAAGCCGATAGCTTGTTGTTGAGCTATAGGGCGTCCGAACTGTATTCTTTCTTTAGAATAAGCAACAGCAGCTTCATAAGCTCCTTGAGCAATACCTAATGCTTGAGCAGCAATACCAATACGACCGCCGTCAAGAGTCTGCATAGCAATTTTGAATCCTTGTCCTTCTTTACCAAGCAAGTTTTCTTTAGGAACTTTAACATTATCGAAAAGCAACTGAGCTGTAGCAGAAGCGCGTATACCTAATTTGTCATATTTTTCACCGAATTCAAAACCTTCCCAACCTCTTTCAACTATGAAAGCACTGATACCTTTAGTTCCGATACCAGGAGTAGTAACTGCAAATACTACATAAGTTTCAGCTTCTATAGAGTTAGTAATGAATATTTTTTCACCATTTAATATATAGTGATCACCTTTTAATTCTGCAGTAGTTTCTGTACCGCCTGCATCAGATCCAGCTTCAGGTTCAGTTAAACCGAAAGCACCTAATTTTTTACCTTCTGCAAGAGGAACTAAATATTTTTTCTTTTGTTCTTCAGTACCGAAAGCATAGATAGGATAAGAACCTAAAGAACAGTGTGCGGATAAAATTACACCCATACTTCCATCTACTCTTGAAAGTTCTTCTACAGCTATAGCATAAGCGATATTATCAAATCCTGCTCCGCCGTATTTTGTTTCAAAAGGCAAACCCATTATATCTAGTTTAGCTTTACCTAATTGTTTTACAGCCTCTATTGGGAATTTACCTGTTTGATCGTGCTCATGAGCTATTGGAGTTACAACTTCTTCAGCCCATGCTCTAATTTTGGCACGAAGTTCTTCATGCTTTTCTGTTGTTTTAAACATTTGCTTCTCCTTATAACAATATTATTTAATTAATAGTATATAAAATGATAATCAATTTTCAAATTTATTTATTGCTTTTTCTCCAAATTTTAGCTTTTTCTGCTTCTTTAATTAATCCGTCTCTCAAATCTGGGTGTGCTATTGATATTAAAGCTTCAGCTCTTTGCCAAGTAGTTAAACCTTTCAAGTTTACTTTACCATATTCTGTTACTACATAATGAGTATTAGCTCTTGTATCTGTTATAACAGTACCATTAGTAAAGCTTGGAACTATTCTTGATTTTAATTGTCCGTCTTTTCCTGTAACTGTTGAAGATAAGCAGATAAAGCTTTTTCCGCCTTTAGATAGATAAGCACCTAATACGAAGTCTAATTGTCCGCCTGCTCCGCTTATGTGTTTGAAGCCTGTTGATTCAGCACTTACTTGTCCGAATAAGTCTATTTCTACAGCATTGTTTATTGACATAAAGTTATCTATAGAAGATATTACTCTTACATCATTAGTATAATCTACAGGAGCTGATAAACATTCTGGATTATTATGTATATAATCATAAAGTTTTTTAGTACCGGCACCGAATGCATAAGTTTGTCTGCCTTTATCTATATTCTTTTTAGAACCTGTGATTTTTCCAGCTAAAGATATATCTACGAAAGCATCAACATACATTTCTGTATGAACTCCTAAATCTTTTAAGTCTGATTCTGCTATTAAAGAACCTACAGCATTAGGCATACCGCCTATACCTAATTGTAAGCAAGCACCATTTGGTATTTCTTCTACTATGAGTTTAGCAACTGTTTTATCTACTTCTGTAGCTCCGCCTGCTGGCATTTCTTTTATAGGAGGATTGCTGCCTTCTACTATCATATCTACTTGATTGATATGTACTGCTTCTCCGCCTATATTAGCAGCTCCTAAACATCTTGGCATATTTTTATTAACTTCTACTATAACACATTTACATCTTTCTATCATAGCCTGCATATGAGAAGCATTAGGACCAAAATTGAAATATCCGTTTTCATCCATTTCTGATACTTGGAACATTGCTACATCTATTCCTCTTGGTAAATCTCTATAGTATCTTGGCATTTCTGAATAACGAATAGGATCATAAAAACAGAAACCCCTGTCTACTGCTTTTCTTTCTAAACCTGCCATATGCCATGAATTCCATGTAATATGTTTTTCTGGATTTTCTATCTTGAAAATCTCAGGTTCCCACATCAATATACCGCCTCTAAAATTAAGATCTGTTAATTCAGGTAATCTTTTTGCTAGGGCTTTGTCCAAATCTATGGCTGTAGCAACTACCCAACCATAATCAATCCAATCTCCTGATTTAACTACTTTTACTGCTTCATCAGCTGTTGTTAATTTTTGCTTGTATAATGCTTTAAAATCCATAAAAAACTCCCCACTTAATATTTTTGAATAAAATTTAATTGTTATTTTAATAAACTCTAGTATAGTAAAATAAAATTCAATTGTCAAATAAATTTTCATTTCTAGACGTTTTTTTTAATTAATTTTTATTTAATATTTAGACTTTTTAAGTATATATTAATAAATACTATTTATTGTGAATAAAGATATATTATATACATAAATGTTACTTATAAATATAATTTAAACACAAATAAAGTTACATACTACTAAACTATGCACTTATTTTTATTTTACAATATATTTAAATACTAATTTCAAAAAACATAATACATCAAAACATAATCAATATATACTTGATATTGGTATAATAATAAAAAGTATACTGAAAAATTTATATTTAATCAAATTTTTATTTATAAAAAAAATATTCTCTATTAAAAATTTTATAATTACATATTAATTTCATAAATATGATACATTAAGACATAATGAACAATATCAATAACTTATATATTATATAAAGATAAATAAAAATTTATATAATCTTAATTCAAATAATATATGCATTTATTAAAATCATAACTATATTGACTTTATATAAAAAAAATATAATATTATAAATATATTAGTTCTTTTCTTAGGGGGGTATCTGTGTACATAAAAAAAATTTTATTTATTTTTATATCGCTGATAATATTTTCCTGTAATAAAAATTATATAACAAATTCAAGTAAAGATATAATTATTAATATGGGAAGTGCACCTGTAAGTATTGATCCTACACTAAACTCTATAGGAGTAGTTGCTGCTTACATACTGCATTCTTTTGAGGGACTCACAAAAATTGATAAAAACAATGATATAAAGCCGGGAATGGCTGAAAAATGGGATATTTCTGAAGATGGAACTACATATACTTTTTATTTGAGAACTAATGCCAAATGGTCTGATAGGAAACCGGTTACAGCTAGGGATTTTGAATACGGATGGAAAAGAGCTTTAGATAAAACTTTAAATGCTCCATACGCATATATGCTTGAAATAATAAAAAATGCTAAAAATATAAATCTTGGAGTTATGGATATTACAAATTTAGCAATAGAAGTTGTAAATGATAATACATTAAAAGTGGTATTGGAAACTCCGTCTTTATATTTTACTGATTTTTTAGCATCTTCTACTGTATTTCTGCCATTGAGAGAGGATATAATAGAAAAATATGGAAGTGAATGGACTTTAAAACCAGAAAACTATATATGCAATGGGCAGTACATACTTAAAGATAGAATAGAAAATGAAAAAATAATATTTGAAAAAAATCCTTTTTATTATGATCAAAATGAAATAGTTGCTGAAAGGCTCACTTTTATATCTAGTGCTGATGTATTTGATATGATAGAAAAAATTGATAAAAATGAAGTACATTTCTCATCTTTAGAACCTTCATCTAGAGAAATAGAGTATCTTAAAGAAAAAGGACTTATTAGAGCAAACAATGCTATAGGAACAATTTATTTAGAATTAAATATAACTAATGGGGCTTTAAATGATAAAAGAGTAAGACAGGCTTTATCACTTGCTATAGATAGAAAATATATAGTTAATAATATAATAAAAGGATCTCAGACTCCTGCTGGTGCTTTTGTACCGCCTGCTATAAAGGGATTAAATAATTATTTTAGAGAAGAATCATCAAACTTTATAGATATTGATAACTATGATAAAAACATAATAAAAGCAAAAGAATTAATGAAAGAGTCAGGATATCCTGATGGAAAAAACTACCCCATTTTAGAACTTAAAGTATCTCCGGGATTATTTCATAAAGTAGGAGAAGCTATACAAAAAATGTGGAAAGAAAATCTCAATATTGATGTCAAACTTTTAGAAGAGGAATTTCCTATTACTTTATTATCTCTTACAAAAAAAAGATATCAAATTGCAAGAATGGGATGGACAGGGGATTATTATGATCCGATGACTATGCTTGATATTATGGTTAGTTATGGAGGGGTTAATCATTCAGGTTTTTCTAATGCAAAATATGATGAACTAATAATGGAAGCTAAGACAATATATACAAATAACAGTTTCAGAATAGATAATATGAAGCAGGCTGAGGCTATATTGTTAGATGAAATGCCAATTATACCTCTTTATTACAGAGCTGATTCTTTCATAGTATCAACTAATTTAAAAGGGCTTGTTTTAAATCCATTTGGAAAACACAGATTCAACTACTGCTATATAGATAATAAATAATATATTATTTAAGTTAATAATATTTCTATAAAAATTTGTACTTTTTATAATTTCATACTAAAATATAACATACTTATAAAAGGATGAATACAATGAAAAAAATTTTAATCTCAATAGTTATTTTATCATTTTTTATATTTTCATGCTCATCTAAAGAAGCTAAAGATGATTCAATAGCTATCTCCTTAGGAGGAGAAGTTGCTACTATAGATCCTCATCTTAATACTGCAAGTGCAGGTACTGTTTATATAAGACATTTTTTTGAAGGGCTTATGAAAAAAGATAAAGAGGGAAAATTAGTTGGGGGAATGGCTGAAAAATATGAAATGAGTGAAGATGGAATTACATATACATTCTATTTAAGAACCAATGCAAAATGGTCTGACGGAGTACCTGTTACCGCTGATGATTTTGTATATAGCTATAGAAGATTTGTTGATCCTAATACTGCTGCTCCTTATGCTTCACTTATGGCACCTATAAAAAATGCTTTAAAAATATCAAGCAGTGATACTAATGTTGAAGAATTAGGAATAAAAAAGATTAATGATTATACTATAGAAATAACATTAGAAAATCCTACTGCATACTTTTTAGAACTTGCTGATATGTTTGTACCTGTTAGAAAAGACATTATAGAAAAATATGGTGATGATTGGGTTTCTAACCCTGAAAGCTATATCGGCAACGGACCTTATAAAATGACTGAAAGAATAAGAGACGACAAAATAGTTATGGAAATTAATACTAACTATTATGATAAAGATTCAATAGTCGCCAAAAAAATTACTGTATCAATGATATCAGATAAAAATACTGCATTGGCTGCTTTAAGAAACGGGCAAATACATTTTTCTACTTTAGTACCTGCTCAGGAAGTTGAGAATCTGCAAAAAGAAGGATTAATTGTGATGAATCAGGCGTATGGTACTGTATTCTTTGAAATGAATCTTACAAATGAAGCATTAAAAGATTCCAGAGTGAGAAGAGCTTTAGCTCTTGCTATTGACAGAAACTATATAGTAGATTCAATAAATAAATCCGGTCAGAAACCTGCTGGTGCTTTTGTTCCTCCTTTAATCAGTGATTATGAAGGTGAATTCAGAGCTAAAGGGGGAGATTATATAAGCGTACAAAGCAATGATTATCAGAAAAATATAGAAGAAGCTAAAAGATTGATGGCTAAAGCAGGATATACTAATGGGGAGAATTATCCTGTTTTAGAAGTTTTAGTATCAAATGACGGAAATGTTGTTATGGTTGAAGCTATACAGCAAATGTGGAAGAATATTGGTGTTGATGCTGTTATAGTACCTAGAGAATGGTCTGTTATACTTCAGAGTTTCAGAGATTTAAGTTATCAAATGGTGCTTAGCGGCTGGACAGGTGATTATAATGATCCTATGACTATGCTGGAATTATATTTAAGTTATGCTCCAAGTAATCCTGGATATAATAATCCTGAATATGACAGACTTATAGAAAGCTCTAAACATATAGTTAATCCAGAAGAAAGAATGAAAGTTCTTCATGATGCTGAAAAAATACTTATGTATGATATGCCTATAATACCTATACATTATAGAGCAAATGCTTTAATGGTTTCAAAACAGCTTAAAGATTATAAATTAGATCCTTTAGCTAAATATAGATTCCATTACTCTTATTTAGAAAAGTAATTTGAAAATAAAAAATTAAATTAAATAAAAAGGAAGTCGGTTTTACTGATTTCCTTTTTTATTAAAATCAATTACATACCCCGCCCTTTAAATTTATTGCTAACACTGTATTTTAATAGTTTTGATAAGATATACGGCTAAAAAAGAAAAAGCATGCCCCACCCTAGTTGTTATTAGGTTTATTGTATTCTTTACCGCACGGTTAGGAAAATTTAAAATATAATAAAAATTGTATTTATAATTAATTTAAAAACTTTAGATTCACTAACCGTGCGTTTGAGAAATAAAAAATTTAAACTCCGCTTGGGTGGGATACTATAATGTCTGAATTAAACAATGAAAAATAATAAAATTCTTACAAAAAATAAAGCAGTAAATATAGAGGGCGGGCAAATTAGAATAAATTTATTTTTTTAAATTTCTGTAGTGATAAATTAGCATATCATAAGGATAAAGTTTAAAAGAATCATTATAAACATTCTCAAGTAAATTTTTTATTAAATTAAACTTATCTTTAAAAGTTTTATTTTTATCCCTTATTTTAGCAAATTCTGCAAAAAACGATTTTCTTACTATTTGCATAAAAATACTTATTCTTATCATCTCGTCAAAAATGTATCCTCCAGGAACTTTTAACTTTTTTATGATAATAAAGAAAATTGATAATAAATAAAGAACAGAAGCTATTCTAATAAAATATATAATAGTAAAATCAGCACCCACTTTATCTATATAAAAACCAAATAAATTATAATACTCTCCTCTTGAGTTTAAAGCCTGAATTAGAAATATAGCTAGAAAATATGGTATTAAATACAATAGCTTTTTTATAGTCATAAAAATAGATTTAGTAAATATTATATGAAGTATAAAAAAAGCTATTGCAATATATATCAAATAATTAACTTTAATAAAAAATATAGTTATTAACAAAAATAAAGCTGAGATGATATATAATATATAAAGCATTATTTATTTACACGCTCAACATAGCTGTCATCTCTAGTATCAACTTTAATTTTATCTCCGATATTAATGAATAAAGGCACATTAACCTCTATGCCTGTTTCAAGTTTAGCAGGCTTCAAAGTAGAACCTGTAGTATCGCCTTTAAAACCAGGCTCTGTATAAGTAACCTCTAATATTACATGAATAGGGAAACGAACAGCTGTAACTTCATCATTAATGTATTGTAAATCAACTTCGCTGCTGTCTAATAAATAATATTTGCTGTCGCCCAAAATATCAGCACTTACATGAACCTGCTCATAATTATCTAATATCATAAACACATAGCTATCACCCTCTTCATAAAGATATTGGGCTTTTTTATATGATAAATCAGCTTCTTCAACACTTTCAGTAGAAGAAAAAGTTTTTTCTATCATATTTCCTTTAAGCATATTTTTTAATTTTGTTTTTACATTTGCTTTTCTCTGCTGTGCTCTGTGAAAATGTGCATCTACAACTAAATAAGTTTCTCCGTCTAAAATTATAGCATCACCTTTTCTTAAATCATTTACTGGTAACATTAAAACTCCCTAAAAAATTATTTTGTTATTTTTTTATTTATAATATAATTAAATACATAAAATTATTCGCTTATGGCAATAGCCCCCAATCTGCTTTCAACATATTCTTTATCAAGCTCAAAGACTTGTTTTTCTTTACTATCATTAGGCATATCGTACATAGCATCAAGCATAACCCGCTCAAATAAAGCTCTTAAACCTCTTGCTCCTGTATGCTCTTCCATAGTTTTTTTCACTATTGATTTTAATGCCTCATCATCTATTTTTAATTCTATATTATCATAAGAAAATAATTTCTGATACTGTTTAGTCAAAGCATTTTTAGGCTCTTTTAATATTTTCATAAGTTCTTCCTCTTTAAGCTCTTCCAAAGTAGCTATGACAGGAAGCCTTCCTATAAGCTCAGGTATAAGTCCATATTTAACTAAATCTTCTGTAGAAATATTTTTCATTATCTCATCATAATTAAGATTATCTATAGAATTAACCTCAGCTGCAAAACCCAAACCTTTTTTAGAAGTTCTCTCAGCAATAGATTTTTCTATATCAATGAAAGCCCCTCCGCATATAAAAAGTATATTAGAAGTATCTATATGCAGATTATCCTGATGCGGATGTTTTCTTCCGCCATGAGGAGGAACAGTAGCAACAGTACCTTCCACAATTTTTAATAATGCCTGCTGTACGCCTTCGCCTGATACATCTCTTGTAATAGAACGGGATTCACTTTTACGGGAAATTTTATCTATCTCGTCAATGTATATTATTCCTTTTTCAGCTAATTTTATATCGCCGTCAGCATTCTGTATAAGTCTGAGTAAAATATTTTCAACATCATCACCCACATATCCAGCCTCTGTTACAGTAGTAGCATCAGCAATGGCAAAAGGCACATTCAGAGCCTTAGCTAAAGTACGGGCAAGTAATGTTTTACCGCTTCCTGTAGGACCTATCAAAAGTACATTAGACTTCTCTATCTCAACATCGTTTTTATCTTCAGTATTCTGTGTTATTCTCTTATAATGATTATAAACAGCAACAGACAAAACTTTTTTAGCATAATCCTGTCCTACAACATATTCATCTAGTAAAGATTTTATCTGCTTCGGAGGAAGTATTTTTATATCATAATCTTTTTCTTTAGATTTTTTCTTTTGAACATTCATGTTAAAATAATCATTTGCTATAGCAGAACAATCAGAACATAAATATCCTTCATTGCCTTCAATATATCGGCTTAATTCTTTTAATTCTCTTCCGCATAGAGAACAAACTTCTTTTTTATCATTATTCTTTTTAGACATATCTCTCCAATACAACCATATTATTTTTTATAAAAATAATTTAAATTTAATTAACATATTCTATATTATAATAGAACTATTGCAATAAAAAATTAAAATAAAAAATTAAAATAAAAAATTACAATAAAAAAATTAAAAGCTAATAAACTTAATAAAAAGATTATTAGCTTTTATATTTTAATACTAAAAAAATTATTCTCTGCTGGAAAAAACCTTATCTATAATTCCATACTCTTTAGCTTCATCAGCACTCATAAAATAATCTCTATCCATATCAGCTTCAAGTTTTTTAATATCCTGACCTGTATGATTAGCCATAATATTATTAAGTATGCTTTTCAAACGAATAGTTTCTTTAAGCTGTATTTCCATATCGGTAACCATACCTCTGGAGCCTCCTGAAGGCTGGTGTATCATTATTCTTGAGTTTGCAGTTGCAAATCTTTTACCTTTAGCTCCTCCGGCAAGAAGCAAAGCACCTGCTGAAGCAGCCTGTCCAACACATAAAGTAGCAACATCCGGCTTAACATACTGCATAGTATCATACATACCCAAAGCAGCAGTAACAACTCCTCCCGGACTATTTATATATAGTGAAATATCTTTTTCAGGATCAGCTGATTCCAAAAATAAAAGCTGTGCTATAACTACATTAGCAACATCATCATTAATCTCACCGCCCAAAAATATAATTCTGTCTTTTAAAAGTCTGGAATATATATCGTAGGAACGCTCTCCTCTGCTTGTTTGCTCTATTACATAAGGTATAGTCATATAATTCTTCTCCATTCTATATTACCTCTACATATAATTAATTATTAATATCCGCCCCAAATATCGCTTTCTTCAGGCTTAAATTCACCAGCATCTTTTTCTGAAACATTTACATGCTCTTTAACATAGTCCATTATAGCTTCAGAAGTAGCTCTTGTATGTGCATCACGCATTATATAATTAACTATATTCTGCTGTTCTTCTTTTGGAAGTTTAGCAAGTCCCATATAGCTTTGATACTGATACATTCTATTAGCATATTCTTTAGCTTTTTCTTCATTCACTGTTATAGAATCTTTATAAGTTTCTGAAAGTTTAGCCATAATCATATCAAAAGTTATTTGCTTTCTTACATTTTCTTCATATTCTTTTTTAATATCTTCATCTGTTTTTGCAACTGAAATTAAGAAATCTGTTTTGCTCATTCCTCTGCTGGACATAGATCTATCAAATTCATTTAAAGAGATTTCTAATTGCTCTTCAAAATAACCTTTAGGAAGCGTGATATTAACTAACTCTATTAATTTATTAAATAATGTATCATTAATAAGTTCGCTATTAGCTCTGTCTTCTGCTCTTTTTATTAAATGTTCTTTCAAAGATTCTTTTACTTTTTGTCTGTCTTCTTCTTTGGAATCATCTTTCATATCTGGTTTTTCTACTTTTACTATATTCATCATTAAAGTAGCTTCTCTGCCGTCAACATAAGTTTTAAGGAGTTTTTTATCATCTTTTTTTACACCGATAGCATTTCTAGCAAATATGCTTTCATTTTCATCGTCGCTTGCTACTACAGTAAGTTCTTTATCATACTTTTTATTTTCATCATCATCAAATTCTATTTTTACAAAAACTCTGTCTCCAAGTTCAGATTTCAATTCACTTTCTTCAAAATGAGAAAATCTTTGAAGAGAAAGTTTATAAGCTTCTTCTACAACATTGTCATCAACTGTATATTTATTTTTTTCTACATTGATAGATGACAAATCAGGCAAATCAAATTCAGGTATAGGATAATATTCATAATCAAGATGAAGTCCGTCATCTTTCTTTTCTAAATTAAGAAGTTTAGGAGTACCTAAGGCCTTAACATTTTTTTCATCATGATAAGTATTCCAAGCCTCTTCTATCAAAACTTCATTAGTAGCACCTTCCAAAGCATCTCTGTATCTGGAAAGTATAATATTATTAGGGGCATGCCCTACTCTAAAACCTTTAACATTAACTCTAGGCTTATAATATTCTATTTGCTTTTCCAATTCTTTATCATAAGCATCTTTAGAAATAGTAATTTTAAGTGTAACTAAATCTTTTTCATCGGTTGAAGTTTCAAAATTTAAATCTTTAATATCCATTTTTAACAATACCTTTTTTAAATTAAAAAATAAAAAAATAACCCCAATAGAAAAAACATATCTATTGGGGTTTATTAATGAGCGGGAAACGGGACTCGAACCCGCGACAGTCTGCATGGCAAGCAGAAACTCTACCAACTGAGTTATTCCCGCATAGACATTGAAAGAAATATAACATTAAATATAAAAAATGTCAATAGGCCGTTGATAAAAATATATTTAATAAAACTTATATAACTAAAATTTCATATATGTTTTTAAAAATCTTCCTACTCCGTCTTCATTATTACTTAAACATATATAATCGGCTTTTCTTTTTAATTCATCTTCTGCATTTCCCATAGCAACACCAATTCCTGCATATTCTATCATTTCAATATCATTATAATTATCCCCAAAAGCTATTATTTCATCTCTGTTTATTCCTTTTTTAGAACATATCCATTCCAAAGCAATGCCTTTATTAACACCTGAAGCCAATATCTCTAAAAAATTAGTGTGTGAAAAACATGTATGAACATTAAAATTATTTCTTATATCATTTTGAAGTATTTCTAGCTCTTCTCTATCACCTATGAATACCATTTTATTAAATTCAAAATTATCAATATTTTCTAAACCTATAGATATATCATTAATTTTTGACTTTCTAATATATTTCTCCAAATAAAAATCAGATTCCGATGCTATATGTCTATTTCCCTTATAAACATGCAAATGAACATTATACTTATCATAAATATCTATAATAGATTTTGATGTATCAGAATCTATAACCCTATCATATATAAAATTTTCTTTATTATCTATTATTATAGCACCATTAAATATTATAGAATAATTATTATTAGAGAGAATATCTTTATACGGCTTCATACCGCTGAAAGATCTTCCTGTAGCAAGTATTATTTCTATACCGTTTTTCATCAGAAATTGAAAAATATTTTTATTATAATCGCTTATAGAACTATTACCATTAAAAAATGTGCCGTCTAAATCGGTTGCTACTAATTTTATATTATTAATCATATAAATATATTATCATAAAATTTATCAAAGACAAGTATTTTATAATAATAAATTATCTTCTGTTTTTTTATAATTTGATTTTACAGGCTCAAAAGAGTATCTATGCATATCGCTTGGTCCGTACATTTCTATGGCTTTTATATGCTCTTTAGTGCCGTATCCTTTATTTTTTGAAACTTTATATTTCTGATAAAAATCTGAAAGCTCATTCATCATTCTATCTCTGTATACTTTTGCTAATATGCTTGCACAGCCTATACTATAGGATTTAGAATCGCCTTTAATTATAGAACATTGCTTTATATTAGTATCCAATTTTAGAGCATCTATTAATAATATATCAGGTTTAATAGTCAATTTCTCAACCGCATTAATCATAGCGAGTTTTACGGCATTATAAATATTTATCTCATCTATAGTTTTTGAATCAACCGAGTAAATACTAAAAGATAAAGCCTTATCTATAATTTTATCATAAAGCTCTTCTCTTTTTTTAGCAGATATTTTTTTTGAATCATCAACTTCTTCTACTATATTTTCTATTTTTAATTCAGTATCATTGTAAAGTTCTAAAGGCATTATAACCGCAGCAGCTGTAACAGGACCAAATAAACAGCCCCTTCCTACCTCATCTATACCGCATATATATTTATGCCCCAATGATAAATATTCTCTTTCATAGACAAATTTATCTGCTTTATTATCAAAAAACATATACACATCTTCATACAAAATTACAGCAGCTGATATGCTAAAAATATAACAACTATAACTGCAAAAATAGAAATGGATAATATAGCAACATCGCTTATTTTTTTATCTAATGTTTTATTATCTTTAATTACTCTATCTGCATTAATATCTTTACATCTTTCCTCTTTATTTTTCACATATCTTATATATTCAGAATTATTATTAACATCATTATAAACTTCAGATTTTCTGCTTACTGAATCAAATAACTCTTCATACTTTATATTATTTTTATTTAAAATATCATTTACAGTTTTTATGAACTCATCATTTTTTGCTTCCTGATTGTTCAATCTTTCATTAATGAAATCAGCAAACTCTTCAAAATTAGAATTGCTAGGATTATATTGAATATCTTTATTAGCAAGTTTATCAATCTCTTCTTCTAATTCTTTATAATGTTTTCTCAAATCTGATAGTTCTTTAAAATTCTTGAGATTCTGTTCAAGCATTATACTATTGTAATTAGAATTATTTTTCTCTATTCTTTCATCTATCTTTTCATCTACACTATTTGACAATTCTTCTTTGAGATTATTTAAATTTTCTTTTTCTTCTTCTAGGAATTTAGTTTGTTCTTCTCTGACTTCCTCAAATCTAATAAAATTCATAATTTAATTAAAAACAAGTAAATACCAATATATTGCATAATAAAATTATATATTTCATATTGACTTTTATAGAAAAAACTTTATACTACTATCAGGTTTATGAAAGTTTTATGGAATTAATTTATGCAATATCTAAATTTATATTTTGACAATTTTTTTATTTCTATTTTCAAACTCAAAAATTTTAATTATTATTTCATTATTTTTTTTCTAAAATAAATATCCTAAATTATTCCATATTTCTGCAGTATACTAAGATAAATTTCAAGGAGAAAAATATGAAAAAAATTACTATTCTAATCAGTTTATTTCTGATTACATCGGCCTTAGCCTACTCTCATACTTTAGGTATAGGACTTTATGTACCATTAGGAGGAAGTATTCCTAGCCTCTATCAAAATGACAATTTAAACCCAACCTCATCATTAAGTCCGAAATCAGCTTTTGAAGTAGGTGTTATATTCAATCCTAGAGTTACTTTTAATATAAATGAGCATAATGATGTATCTCTAGGTATAGATGTTGGTTGGTATAGAGATACATTTAAATTTCAAACTTCTTCAAAAAACTTTACGCATGAATTTGATAATGTTATGGTTGGTCTTAATTTCAGATGGAATCCTGCTATATTTGAATTAGGTATAGGAGGAGGAGTCAAAATTCCTTTCACCGGTAAATATTGGGAAGGAAATAATAATGTAGCATTAAGCGGAGGTAATTTCTCATCAAGATTTAATAATCCTGTTATACCTTATGTAAGACTTTATACAGGTATAGATTTATATCTTGTAAGTTTATCGCTATATGTTAATTTTGACATACCAAATATGCAGATAAAAGATAATTTAGCTTCATTAGGCGAAGGATATAGTTATCCGGGAAAGTTAGCTTCTGTTGACATAGGTGTTCAGCTTGGTTTATACTTAGATATATTCAAATTCGCGGAGAAAATCAATAAGCTATTAATTAACTAACTATCAAATAGTTCACTATAGAAAAAGTTTTATTACAATGGGGATATATTTTTATATATCCCTATTTTTATATAAACTATTAAATTCATAATTTAATTAAAAACAAGTAAATACCAATATATTGTATAATAAAATTATATATTTTATATTGACTTTTACACAATAATATTTATACTAGTATAAGGTTTATGGAATTAATTTATGCAGTATTTAAATAGGCATTCAATTTTTATATTTATTCATCTATTGTTTCAAAATTTTTTATCGAAAAGCAATATTATAAATTATTATATCTTGCTATAATACAATACTCTCATTAGTTTTAAGGAAAAAATATGAAAAAAATTATTATACTAAGCACTATATTTATAATGACATCAGTATTAGCATATTCTCATAACTTTGTAATGAGTTTGTATATTCCGTTAGCTGGTAGCCGTCCTAGTTTTTATCAAAATGGTATTTTATCAGAGTATTTAACAGAACAGGCAGAATCTGCATTTGAAGCAGGAGTTATATTTCAGCCGTCAATTTATTTTCAGCTGAATAAATTCCATTATATAGTATTAGCAGTAGATTTCGGATGGTATAGAGATACATTTAAATTTCATGACAATTATCAAGATTTTACACATGAATTTGATAGTATTATTACAGGACTTAGTCTTGAATGGAAGCCTTCAATATTCCAAATAGGTATAGGAGGCGGTGTTAAAGTTCCTTTATCTGGTAAATATTGGACAGGGGACAATTATACATTATTAGATTACAAAACCTTATCATCAAGATTTAATAATCTAGTTATACCTTATGTAAAACTTTATACAGGTGTAAATTTCGCTTTAGTAAGTTTATCATTTTATGCTAATTTTGATATACCAACCATACAGATAAAGAATAATTTGGCTTCATTAGGTGAAGGATATAAATATATCGGAAAATTAGCTTCTGTTGATATAGGTGCTCAAATAGGTGTACATTTACCTATTATAGAATTTGGTAAAAAGAATGATAATTATTATATTAGAAATAGCATTGACAGATAGCATTATGAAAAATTTGTGTAATTAATTTATACAGTATTTAAATCTATATTTGAAAAATTATACTTGTTTCAAAATTAATTTTATTTATAATTGCACGGCAAATATCCGGCACAGCACAAAGTCGTACAAACAAAGTCAATATATGGTATAATTAGAGAAATCATGCATATCCTGTACTTCATGAAGCGTACCTACGAAGGCAAGAAGCATTCAAAGTACAATTAGGTGAAAGCCTCATATTTATACACTAAAATAACAACAACATATAATATATTATTTTTATAATTGATAAATTATGAAATTTTTATATATAATCTCATCAAATACTTTTGAAGCAAGTATAATATATTTTGGACATATTTTTATATATCCATATCTTTATATAAACTTATAAATTCACTAGCAGCATATAATGAACCTATTACAAGTACAGGTTTATTATTTTTATTAATTGATTTTATATCCTTAATAGCATCATGAAAAATTGGTATATGCTTAACATTACTATTATCTTTAAAATATTGATAAGTTTTATAGCTATCCGTTTCTTTATGAGATACATTATCAGGGGAGCTTAATATTATTAACGAATCATGTCTTTTTAATACATCAGCCATATTTTTTATATCCTTCTGACTTAAAGGAGCAAATAATATTATGATATCATCATACCATTTATATATAGTATTGAGTATTCTTTCTAATGATTTTGAATTATGAGCACCGTCCACTATTATATCAGGATTCCTATGCATAAATGTAAGGCGTGCATTTATGTTAAAATCTTTTAAAGACTTTATAGCTTTATTTATATTTTTTTCTGTATAATTATTATCCTCTTTAAGAAGCAGATTTAATGCTTTAAAAGAAAGAGAGATATTTTCTGCCTGATGTTCTCCAAGCAAAACAGTTGAGAAGTTATATTTTTTATTATTATCAATATAATTAAATTCTAATTTTTCATTACTGTTGAGTATTATTTCAGCATCAAAATCTTTTTTAAAAATATATAATTCGCAATTATTTTCTTTTGATATATTCTCTATTATTTTTATAGAATTTTCTTCCTGATATGCTGAGATTACAACAGAATTAGGTTTTATGATCCCTGCTTTCTGTACGGTTATTTCTTCTATAGTATATCCCAATACTTCCATATGATCATAAGATATTGATGTAAGAATACTTATATCTGACTCTACTATATTAGTACAGTCCAACTTTCCGCCTATACCAACTTCAATACATGCATAATCTATACCTTTTATAAAAAAGTAATATAATCCCATTATTGTGAATATCTCAAAAACGGTTATATTACTATATATTTCATTATTATCTACAATATTCTTTATTTTTTTTGTTATATAGATAAAATCTTCTTCGCTTATCCATTCTTCATTTATAGATATTCTTTCTCTTTCATTAACTATATGAGGTGATATGAAAGCTCCAGACTTATATCCTATAGATGAAAGCATTTTAGACAATACTAATGTTGTAGACCCTTTGCCTTTTGTTCCCGTTACATGTATAACTTTAAAAATCTGCTTATAGCCTAAAATTTTTAAAATACTTTTCACATTGTTTATATGATTAAAACTATTTTTATGCAATGTCTTTTTACCAATAAAAGAGTATATATAGTCTAAAGCTTCATTCATATTCTCCATAATTGTTTCCATTATCTAACATATTTTCTTTGCTTCTTTCAAATGCATAAGAATATCATATTTTAAAAAAGACTGCAATATAAAAGAATAAAATATATTAAATAAAATTTTCATATTAAATGTTTAATATAATTATAATTTAGCATACATACTTGAAAGAACTTTAATTTTATAACATAATATATTTTTATATTTTTCATTATATATGTATTATTAAATTTAATAATATACTTATATTCAGTAACTTACATTACAAAATAAATATATATACTTTTTAGTTAAATACAACTAAAAATACATACTATAAAAAACAGTATATAAATGTATATTATATTAATATAGATAAAATTATTAATAACTTGACAAAATATAAATTTACAATATAATATTGGTATGTATAATAAATGGAGGTTATAATGTCTAATTTGATAAAATTAAATAACTTACTTTCAAATTATATGAAAATAAATTATAATATACCATCAATATTATCTAGCGGTTGTAATGGCTTGGGTAATTTACTTACTGATGTGGCTAACAATTTAGATGATCAAAATCGTAAATATGGATTAGAAATAATATCTGTTTACGGTCAACCTCGTATGATAGTTAGAGATATGGAATCTAAACTATTTGCTAGAAGAGATCTTTATTATGCTCAAGAACAATCTATCAATAATGAAAAGTTTATTTTAAATGTTGCAGGGGCTATTTTAAAAATAGCAGGTGTTTTTTTAGACAGATTTAATAATAATACAGTGAGAATTGAAAATACTTCTTCTGCTTGTATTTCTGAAACTAAATCTAAAATATTCGATTTATATCCACAACTTGATGAATATGGTAAAATAACATATTATATTAAACATTAAAACTATTTTATTAAAAATATAAATATATATTTAATTATAAATAAAATATATATTTATATTTTTTAAAATAATGTGTCATATACTATTGACAAAATATTTTATATAAATACAAATGGATAAATAGTTTGCTATTAACAAAAGTTATAGCATACTTAAATATATCTTGTACAAGATATGTTAATTAGTATTAATCCTAAAATACTAATTAATTTCAAATATTAAACAAAGAAGGTAACCATGTTTAAATATAAAACATGTAAATATAATACAAATACCATTTCCAATGATATGTAACCATATGAACCTTATCAACAGAATATCAATTCAACAAATTATAATACTAAGTCTGAACAATATTTAATGAGTTCAAATTATTCTACTTTAAATCCAAAAATTGTATCATATATTTTAATTGGAGCCTCATTTATTTCTTGCGGCTTAAAGATATTTTCATATTTATACAATCCTAATCCTAGATATGTAGAGGAAACATTTATAAGAAAAAATCATGAAGTAACTGTAATAAGAGATATAATAACAAAACTATTCGCTTCAAAAGCTAGTTTTTATAATCAAGAAATGAATATTAATTCTACAAAATATGCTTTAAATCTTGGAGTTGATATTTTCAATAGCATATCATATATTTGTTTCAATTATTTAGAAAATGGTCTTTCAAATCATAATAATTACATTCCATGTCATCAAAATGGTTATAATTTGAGTTTAATCGGACATGATTATTATGAAAATCCAGTTTATGGAATTAATTGAGTTTAAATTTATTAAATAATTGGTGATGCTTTTTTAATTAAAGGCAGCACTTTTTATTTATTAAGTTTATTTTAATAATTGAAAAATATTCTATATAGTATAAAATATATTATCAATTTTTAGTATCAATTTGCGATTTTATCGGAGGAAAAAAGAATATGAAACACACTTTAGAAGGAGCATACACTCCTAAAAATATCGAAGACAAATTATATAATTTCTGGAAGGAAAACGGATTTTTTCATGCCGTTATGGATAAAAATAAAGAACCATATTCTATAGTCATACCTCCTCCAAATGTTACAGGCGTACTTCATATGGGACATGGTCTTAATAATACACTTCAGGATATACTTATAAGATTTCATAGAATGCTAGGCAAATGCACCTTATGGATGCCTGGTACTGACCATGCTGGTATTGCTACACAAAATGTTGTTGAGAGAAGATTAAAAACAGAAGGCAAAAATAAATATGATTTGGGAAGAGAGGCTTTTGTTAAAAAAACTTGGGAAGTAGCTAATGAACATCACTCTATTATAGTAAAACAATTAGAAAAAATAGGCTGTTCATGCGATTGGGAGAGAGAAAGATTTACTCTTGATGAAGGTTTAAGTAATGCTGTTAGAGAAGTATTTGTTGAGCTTTATAATCAGGGTTTAATATACAGAGGAAAATATCTTATCAACTATTGTCCTAGCTGCGGCACTGCTTTGGCTAATGATGAAGTAGAACATGAAGAGGTGGCAGGTGCTTTGTATCATGTTAAATACCAAATAGACGGCACTAATGATTATATTGAAATAGCTACTACAAGACCAGAAACTATTTTGGCCGATGTTGCTATTGCTGTTCACCCAGATGATGAAAGATATGCACATCTTACAGAAGATAATGTTTTGATACTTCCTATAGTAGGCAGAAAATTAAGACTTGTAAAAGATACTTATGTTGATAAAGATTTCGGTACAGGGGCTTTAAAAATCACACCAGCCCATGACCCTAATGACTTTGCTATAGCTCAAAGACATAATTTAGAGATTATCAATATATTAAATCCAGACGGTACATTCAATGAAAATACTCCTTCTCATTATCAGGGTAAAACTGTAAAAGAGGCAAGAGCTTTAATTATACAGGAACTTGAAAAATTAGGTGCTTTTGTTGGAAAGGATAATATTAAACACCAAGTGGGACACTGCTACAGATGTCATAATGTTGTAGAGCCTTATTACAGCGATCAATGGTTTGTAAAAATGAAGCCTTTAGCAGAAAAAGCATACAAGGCAGTTAATGACGGCAATACAAAAATTTATCCGGAAAGATGGATTAATACTTATAATCACTGGATGACTGATATTAGAGATTGGTGTATAAGCAGACAATTATGGTGGGGACATAGGATTCCTGTATGGTACTGTGATGACTGCGGTGAGATGATGGTGTCAAAAACTGATATTACAGAATGTACTAAATGCAAAAGTAAAAATATTCATCAAGACGAAGATGTACTTGATACTTGGTTTTCTTCTTGGCTATGGCCTTTTTCTACTTTCGGCTGGCCTGAGATTAATGAAGAATTAAAATATTTTTATCCTACTACTGTGCTTGTTACAGGTTATGATATATTATTCTTCTGGGTTGCTAGAATGATTATGGCTGGAGTTCATTTTATGAATGATGTGCCTTTTAAAGATGTTTATCTTAACGGACTTATAAGAGATAAAATAGGAAGAAAAATGTCTAAAAGTTTAAGAAATGGTATTGACCCTATAGAAATTATTGATGAGCATGGAGCTGATGCTTTTAGATTTACTCTATCATTCATAACTTCATTAGGCGGTCAGGATATTTGGCTTGACAGAGAACTTTTCAAAATGGGCGGAAAGTTCGCTAATAAAATATACAATAGTGCTAAATATATTTTCGGAAACATTGAAGATAATGCTGATATAAAAGATTTAGATAATTACATTCTTGAAAATAAAGATAAATGGATATTATCAAGACTTCAGAAGGCTATTGATGATACAACTAAAAAATTAAAAGAGTATAGATTTGATGAGGCTTCTCAAACTATTTATAAATTCTATTGGAATGAGTTCTGCGATTGGTATATAGAGATAAGCAAGTTTGATTTGAAAGACGAAAGCAAAAAAGAAAAAACTATTGCTGTATTATTGTATGTGCTTGAAGAGTCAATGGCTATGATTCACCCATTTATGCCTTTTATTACAGAAGAGATTTATTCTAATTTACCTAAACATAATATTGATTCAAAGGCATTGATGATTAGAGAGTATCCTAAAGCTAATAGTAAATATATATTTGAAGATATAGAAAAAGATTTTAACTTAATTCAGGATATAGTGTCTGGAATAAGAAATGCACGTTCATCATTTAATTTGCCTCCTAATAAAAAACTTGATGTTATAATAAGATGCAGTTCAGACTATTTCAAAAATACTTCTGAAAGCTATAAAGATATTATATCATCACTTTCGCTTACTGAATCATTGAATATAGTTTCTTCAAAAGATACTCAAAGAAATAAAGGAGCATTTGTCAAAGTATTTGAAGGCGGAGAAATAAATGTTAATCTTGTTGGTATAATAGATTTAGAAGCAGAGAAAAAAAGATTAGAAAAAGAGGCATCTAAATATAAAAAAGATTTGGAAGCTGTAGACAAAAAACTTTCTAATGAAAACTTTATTAAGAAAGCTAAACAGGAAGCTATTGATACAGAAAATAGGAAGAAAAAAGAGTTTGAGGATAAATTAAAAGGTATAGAGGAAGTTTTGGCTTCTTTATAATTTTAATGCTTAAATAATATTTTATAATTAAAAAATAAAAAACTTGGCTTATATTTATTGTAAAATGTAGGTCAAGTTTTTTAATACTTAATAAAAAAATCAAGTATTAATCATACAAAAATGAATATTTTATTAAGAAATTTCTAATCTTTTTCTAAAGTATATAACAGAATTATTATTTTTTTATTATTGCTAATAAAAATTATTCGCTAAAAATGTATAGCAAATGAATTTGATATACGCTCACAATTTTAATTCCAAATACCCTTCTTTTAAGAATTTTATATTTTATACTACATTATTATTTAATGAAATTATATCTGTAAAAATATTAAAATACAATAGAATAATATTTTTACATTATATTATTTATTCTATGCTATGTATTTGTTTACTTTATTTTTATATTTGTTATAATCGCTCTCTATTAAAATATTAATTTTTAAGGAAACATAAATGAAAACTTTATTAAAAACAATCTTTTGTTTTGCAGTCTCGTCTGCATCGGTATTTGGTATGTACGGCTTTAGTAATGATTGGATGGATTTTCTTACAGACAGCAGTCATCTTAGGGCTAGGACGGATCAATTAGGTTTTGTATTAGGAAATGGTACAGTTAAAGGCACTTTGGGATTTAAGGCTGATACTCTCTCTTTTGGTAATATAATGAGCTATGTTAATAATGGAAAATCATCATTAGATGCAACCGTTTCTTTGGGGTTGGCATATACATCGGAGATTATAAGTGTAGGACTTGGATATAATTATACTTATATAGATTCTTCTTTAGATGTTCATACTCCTGTTTTAATGGTTAATGCTATGAATGATAGTTTTAGAATATGTATTCCTTTTCAAATAGCAGATTCTAAAAATGATTCTGATTATTCTGCTTTTAGTACGGCTTCTGAAATAAGATATTATACGGGACTTGATTCTGTTAATGCTGTAAGACTTTATATTAATTATGGTAAAAATAATTATAATGCTAATAGTGCTTCTTCTTTTGGATTGGAGTTAAGATTTTATTTTCTGCCTACTACTATTAATGATGTTTGGATTAATCCTTTTATCAAAGTGCTTTATTATTCAGCATTGGATGCTAAGGGTAAAGATATTATTAATAAAAGTACAGATACTTTAGTAAACATACAGTCTCAAGACAGAATATTATATACTTCACATAATGCAAATGAAATATATGAGTCTAATCCTTATATTTTTAGAATAACTCCTGCATTATCACTGTATGCTAATTCTGATATAGTGAGTTTATACTTTGAACCTAGTATAGGATATAAAATAATATATGACGGTAAAAAAGTTGGAGAGCTTAATCATGCACTTACTTGGGGAGCTTACTCTGAAGTTAGAATATACCCTGTAAAAAATTTAGAATGGTATTTTGAAATGGGCGTAAACTCTTCAAATAATCCGATACCTGTTAATTTTAGGTCGGCAACAGGAATAAATTGGTACTTTACTCAATTATAAATTATAAGTATCTAATTATTTAATTGGCTTTGTATATTAATTTTTTATGATATACAAAGTCGATTAAAATTGCCGTTAATTATAGTATCAGGATTTCTATTTTTGTATAAAGCTATCGATGCAATTAATATACCTGTTGTAATTTTGTAAATTTACACAGTTGATATAAAAAAATATAGGATATAATTTTATTTACAGTAATTTATATAGAGTATTTTTTGTTTTAAATGTAATATAATATTATGTAAATAAGATATAAAGATGCAGTCCTTTTGCTTCTTTGGGTCACCAAAAGAAGTGGGGTTTGGGGCAAAGCCCCAATTATTAAAACTATAAATATTATTTTTTAATTTATTATATAATAATATCACTATATATGTATAAAATTGCAACAGGTCTAATGTTATAATCTCGCTTATAGAAATAAGTAAAATAAGATATAAAAAACTAATTTATTCGTAAAAGTTAATAATACAGATAAAATTACAATTCGCAGCAATAAAACAGAAACTACAGACTTAATCAGCAATACCTAATTTTGACATTATAATAATATTATGTTGACTAAAAATAATATTATAAACTTTGAATATAATTAAACCTTATAAATTTACTAAATACATAATAAAAAATTAAATATTTACATATTAATAATTTATTTAGAAGATATAATTTTTATTATTTCAATAGTAGTTTCTAAACTTTTATAAAATGATGATAAAGGAAGAAACTCATATATAGAATGAAAGTTATGAGCCCCTGTAAAATAATTTGGAGTAAGAAGACCTCTTGATGATAAAACAGAACCATCAGTACCACCTCTCATAGATAAAGTTTTAGGTTCTATATTAAGATTTTCCATAGCCTCATAAATAACATCTATTGCAAATCTATCTCCTTTTATAGAATCGGCAATATTAGAATATACATCTTTTATAGTTAATTCTATCTTTGCTTTTGGAATTAATTTCTGATATTTGTTAACAGCTTCTTTTATTTTTAATTTCTTTTCTTCATAAAGAGCTTTATCATGATCTCTTATGCTTAATCTTAAAGATGCATTTCTCTGATTTCCGCTTATACCCTGAATCCAAATATAGCCTTCCTTTTTTTCAGTGCATTCTGGAGTTTCTTTTCTGTCAAATTCATTAGCTATATCTATTGCTATTAATATAGGATTAACCAATACATTTTTAGCACTCATAGGATGGGCGGTTACACCTTCTATATTTATAATAGCAGATGCGGCATTAAATGTTTCATACACAATTTCCCCTATTTCGCAAGAATCTATTGTGTATGCAAAATCAGGTTTGAATATATTCAAATCCAATGCCTTAGAACCTAAAAGCCCAATCTCCTCATCAGGTACAAATGCTATGTATATATCTCCATGTTCTATATTATTTTCTATAATATATTTTAATGCTGACATTATAGTAGCTATTGCTGCTTTATTATCCGCACCTAATACATTTTCTCCATCAGAAAATATAATATCTTCATTAAGATAATTTGTTATTTCAGGGTGGTCTGACACTTTAAATATTATATTTTTTTCTTTATTCAAATAAAAATCATCGCCTTTGAAAGTTAATATTTGAGGATTAACATTTCCATCAAGCCCTATGTCTACAGTATCGAGATGTGCTAAAAAACCAACAGAATGAACATTATCTTTATTTTTTGGAAGAATTGCTGTTACTATAGCATTATCGTTAAATATAATATTTTGCAGCCCTAAATTTTTTAAATCATTGGCAAGAACCTCAGCAAGTTTCATCTGACCTTCAGAGCTTGGAATAGTATCAGAACCTCCTTTACTCTGACTTGGTATTTCTACATATTTAAAAAAACTATCTATTTGAAATTTTTTAATATCTTCATTACTAATCATTTTTAAACCTTTTATAATAATATATTAATGAACAGGAGGATAAACATATCCGCTGTTAAATCCAATAGGTATATTTAATGCCCAAAAACCATAGAGCATTATTAATAAAGCAATGAATATTCCTATACTATAAGGTATCATCATTGAAGATAATGTACCGACACCTGTTTTCTTACAATATTTTTGACAGTAAGAAATAATCAAAGGATAAAATGAAAACATAGGAGTAACAATATTCATAGCAGAATCGCTTACTCTGTATGATGCCTGAGTTAATTCCGGAGATATACCAACTGCCATAAGCATAGGTACGAGAACAGGAGCCATTATAGCCCATTTAGATGATGCAGAACTTATTAATATATCCAATACACCTGTAAGAAGAATAATACCGGCAATGGTTATTTGAGGAGGCATATTCAAAGATTTTAAAAACTCAGCACCGGCTATTGCCATTAATGTACCTACATTTGAATTTCCAAACATATATAAAAACTGAGCACAGAAAAAAGCAAAAGTTAAAAATGATGCCAGATTTTTTATACTATCAGCCATAGCATTGCTGAAATCTTTTGATGTTCTAAATTTATTAGTTAATTTTCCGTATACAAATCCGGGTATAACTAAAAATAAAAATATTACCGGAACTATTGCCTGCATAATAGGAGCATCAGGTGTGGTTAATTGTCCGTCAGGAGCTCTAAGTAAAGAATTTTTAGGTACAAGCAAAGCTATTAAAAGAATAATCATAGATATTAAAACTAATACCGCTATTTTAAAAGCTTTATTTTCCTCTTTAGTTAGCAAAGATATATCGGCATTTTCTATATCTGCATCTTTATCAATAGGCATAGTTCTCCATAAAAAAGGCTCTACTATTCTGTCTGTTACAAACCAGCCTACTAGTATCACAGCAAATGTAGAAGAAAAACTTAAAAAATAATTACATAAAACATTAACTGTATATGTAGGATCTATCATTCTCGCTGCATTTTGTGTGAAACCCTGCATTATTGGATCTATTATAGAAGGAGTATAGCTTGCTGAATGCCCTCCAGCCAACCCTGCAAATGAAGCTGCAATTCCTGCCAGCGGATGCTTTCCAAAAGAAAAAAACATCATAGCCGCTACAGGCATCAGTATAACATAAGCTGAATCTGAACTTATATGACTCAATATAGATATAAACATAACAGCCGGAGTTACAGCTTTTTTTGGTATTATACTTGAAATTTTAATTATAATCATTCTAATAAATCCGCTGCCGTTTGCTACTCCTATTCCCAATGTTCCTACTAGTGTTATTCCAAGAGGAGGGAAACTTACAAAATTACTTATCATTTTAGTGATGAATTTTGCTAATTCATTAGGAGCAAGCATATTTATAATTTTTATCTGCTCGCCTGTAGTAGGGTGAAAGTAATTGAATGTGAAATGAGATAATATCCAAGAAAGTATTACCATTATAAAAAATGCTATCAAAAATAAAATGGTTATATCTGGAAGTTTATTCCCAAGAAATTCAACTGCTTTCAGGAAATGTTCAAATTTGCTATTTCCATTTTCTAATTTAATATTTTCTTTCTCCATAAAATATATCCTTAATATATTTTTTATATTAAATACCAACATATCTTAACTTTGTAAAAAAATATATTAATTTTTTAAACTTTTATAAATATCTTTTAATGTAGTTTTTTTTAGCTCATTTTCCATAGCATGCTGTACATCATTAAGTTTAGGCTGAAGTATATCATTAATTTTACTTCCAACAGGGCATTTTTTGTTGGGGTTTTCATGAAAGCTGAAAAGTTTTCCTTCATCTAGGCTTTCTACAGCATTAAATATATCAAGCAATGTAATATTTTCTGTTTTTTTATTCAGACTTATTCCTCCTGTTCCTCTTTTTACAGTGATAATATCTGCTTTTTGAAGCTGTATTAATATATTTCTTATAATAACAGGATTAACTTGAACACTTTCTGATATAAAATTTGATGTTATTTTTTCGTATTTAAACTCTAATATGCAAAGCAATGTATGAACCGCTATTGTAAATCTTGAACTAATCTTCATTAAATTATCCTTAAAATTATTAAAAATTATAATATATTTATTTTCTTAATGCAAATAAAAAAATTAAATAAAGAAATTTAAATTTTGTTGTAATACTTGACATTACAATTATATTATAGTATTATTGTAATGATTATACTTACAATAAGGATAAAATATGAATAAATTATTATTTTTAATAGATTATCTTATTAAAGAAGGTAATTATGAATATAATAAAGAATTAGAAAATGCATTAAAAGAAAATAATGAAGAAGTACTCTATAACTATTTCAGATATTTAATGAATATAAGACTTCCAAACAATATAAGCGAAGAGTATCTTAAAATAGAAGATGAATATTTACAGGAGAGATTAAAAAAGAAAATAATAACAAATATAGAAGATATAAAACCTATAAGAGATAATTTATATTTATGGCAGGGAGACATAACAACATTAAATATAGATGCTGTAGTTAATGCTGCCAATTCTTCTATGCTTGGCTGTTTTATTCCTCTTCATAAATGTATAGATAATGCCATACATAGTGCTTCCGGTACTAGGTTAAGATTATGCCTAAATAATATAATGAAAGGAAAAACTGAAGAGACGGGAAAATGCATAATAACTAAAGCATTCAATTTACCAAGTAAATATATACTTCACACAGTAGGACCTATAATACAGAACAGTGTTTCAAAAAAAGATGAGGAGCTTTTATATAATTGTTATAAATCATGCTTAGAAACGGCAAAAGATAATAATATAAAAAGCATAGCATTTTGCTGTATATCTACAGGAGAGTTTAAGTTTCCAAATAAGGCGGCTTCTCAGATAGCAGTAAATGCTGTAAAAGATTTTTTAAATAATAGTAAATATGATATAAAGATATTATTTAATGTATTTAAAGATTTGTATTATGAACTTTATTATAATATTTTAAAATAATTAGGAGAATCATAAATGAATGAGCAATTAGAATTAATAAAAAAATTAAAATCAAGTATAGAAAAATCAGATTATATATTAATAGGGGCAGGAGCAGGACTTTCTGTTTCTGCAGGATTTTCTTATGACGGTGAGAGATTCGATAAATATTTTAGTGAATATAAAGATAGATACGGTTTAACTGATATGTATAGTGCAGGATTTTATAATTATCCTACTTTGGAAGATTTTTGGGGATATTTTTCGCTTCTTGTGTATATTAATAGATATGATATACCAGCAGATGAGACTCATTTAAATCTATTAGAAATAGTAAAAAATAAGAATTATTTTGTTATTACTACTAATGTTGACGGAAGATTTGAAGAGGCAAAATTTGATAAGGAAAAATTATTCAAAGTTCAAGGAGACTATTCTCTTTTTCAATGTTCTCTTCCATGCCGACAAGAAACTTTTTATAATGAAAAACAAATAAGAGAAATGGTAAAGTCAAGAAAAGATTTAAAGATACCAAAAGAACTTATACCAAAATGTCCTCATTGCGGCAGAAATATGTCAATGAACTTAAGATGCGATAATACTTTTGTGCAAGATGATAATTGGTATCATTCTATGGATAGATATAAAAAATTCTTAGATGAAGCAGAAAATAAAAATATATTATTTTTAGAATTAGGTGTTGGATTTAATACCCCAGGTATAATAAAATATTCTTTTTGGGATATGGCTTTAAAAAATGAAAACTCTATTTATGCATCTGTAAATTTGAATGATTCATATGCACCTGATAATTTGAAAGAACGCTCTATATGTATAAATGATGATATATCTAAAGTATTAGAATATATAAAAAGTTAAAAAATTTAGTTGTAATACTTGACATTACAACTAAATCATGTTATTATAATTGTAATAATAGCTATTACAACTCTTTAATTAAAGAAAATATTTTATATAAAAAAGGAGAATTAAAATGAAAATTGCAATAATAGCAGCAAACGGAAGAGCCGGAAAATTAATCATGAATGAGGCATTAGAAAGAGGGCTAGATGTTACAGCCATAGTAAGAGATAAAACAAAAATAAATAATTCAAAAGCAAAAGTTATAGAAAAAGATTTATTCGATTTGACAAAAGATGATTTGAAAGCATTCGATACTGTAGTAAGTGCATTCGGAGTGTGGGAGGAAAAAGAACTTGATAAGCATTCATTAGTTATGGAGCATTTATGTAAAATACTAGCCAATACCAATATTAGATTGATGGTAATAGGAGGTGCTTCAAGTTTATATGTAAACAAAGAGCATACTATGATATTAAAAGATACTCCTGATTTTCCAGATATTTTTATGGGTGTAGCTGTAAGCTCTATCAAGGCATTTGATATATTAAAAAGTAAAAAAGATGTTTTATGGACGTATATATCTCCTTCTGCTGATTTCCAAGCTGACGGAGAAAAAACAGGACAATATAATATAGGACATAATGAATTACTTTTTAATTCTAAAGGTGAAAGTGCTATAAGTTATGCTGATTATGCTATAGCTTTTGTTGATGAGATACAAAATAAAAAATATTTAAATCAGCAAATAACATTCTGTTCAAAATAATATTGATAACGAAGTTAATAGAGAAATACAATATTATCTATTAACTTCTATTATATAATATTAACCAGCAATAAAAACCAAAATATATATAAAAAACTATCAAAAATTATTCAAAGCCTCATCATATTTTCCAACATTATTATATGCTCTAGCAAGAAGACTAAAAAGTTCTATATCTCTTTCATCTTCTGCAATAGTATTTATAATCTCAATAATCTTTTCATGTTCATCATTTTCATGCAGCTGATTGATTTTTTCAATTATGTTCATTATGTTTCCTTTTAATATTTTTTATTATTTTATTTCAACAGTATAATAAAATATGAATGTTTAATCAAGTTCAGCCCTAGAAAATAAATCTCTTATCAGTTTATCATCTTCACATGCCTCTTTAAATGATAAAGCAAATTTCTTTAATGCCTCAGTATCACTGCTGTAAGCACAAAACATACTTGATTCAGAATCAAAATCAATAATGCCTTTTAAATCTGGAGCTTTTTCTTCTAAAAATACTATAGCTAAAGACTGCCAATCATACCCTCCTCCTTCAAAGCCTTCATCTTCTCTTTCTTCAAATATTTCTGCTTTATATTCTCCAACATTTAAACATAGAGAAGCACTATTTTCATGTTCTACAAAAAAGAATGGTTCTATTTGTTTTTCAAAATCATTTTTCATTTTTAATTCCCCCTTAATTAAATTTACCATACGTTCATAATATTCATATCAAAACTTTACTGCAATAATTAAAATGTTTAATCTTTTAATACTCTAAAATTATAAATAACAAAATATTAACAATAAATATTTTACTCCTAAACTTTAAATAAGTTTAGAGTTTAGAGTTTAGAGTTTAGAGTTTAGAGTTTAGAGTTTAGAGTTTAGAGTTTAGAGTTTAGAGTTTAGAGTTTAGAGTTTAGAGTTTAGAGTTTAGAGTTTAGAGTTTCTCTTTAATCTGTTTTTATATTATATCATTAAAAATGTATTTTGTCAAATTATCAAAATTAGTTATGTACTTTTTTCAAAGCTTCTTCCTTATTCTGTTTAGCCTTTTCATAATTTGAATCTATCTCTATGGCTTTATCATAATCATTTATAGCTTCTTTATATAAACCCATACTATATTTTGTAAATCCTCTATTATTATATGCATCAGCCAATTTTGGATTTAACTCTATAACTCTATCATAATCTTTTAAAGCTTTTTCATAATCTCCTAAACTATAATATGAAAGACCTCTATTATAATAAGCATTTATATTATTATTATCCAATTCTATTACCATATCATAATCTTTTACAGCATCATTATGAAGCCCCATATTATTTTTAGTAATTGCTCTATTATAATATGCGTCAATATATTTAGGTTCGATATTAATTGCTTTACTAAAATCTTCTAAAGCATCTTCATATAATCCTAATGCACTTTTTGCATTTCCTCTATTATTATAAGCATAAAAATATTGAGGCGATAATTCTATAGCTTTATCATAATCTGCTATTGCATCTTCATAAAGCTCTAAATTATATTCCGCTGTTCCTCTATTATTGTAAGCATCAGCATATTCATCGTATATTTCTAATGCTTTATTTATATCTGTTATAGCCTCATTATACAACCCCAATCCTATTTTGCATGCACCTCTATTATTATAAGCATAAGAAGAACTATTGGAAAGTTCTATAACTTTATTATAGCAGCTAATAGCCTCTTCATAAAGCCCCATACTCCTTTTAGCATCTCCTATTCCATTATAAGCATATACTTCTGTATCATCTAATTCCAATACTTTTTTATAATCTTCTATAGCTTCAATATATTTTTTTGACATTAATTTTATGAATGCCCTATCTATATAAGCATCTATATTATTACTATCTAAAATAACAGCTTTATCAATATCTTTTAGTGCCTCTTCATATAAGCCTAAATTACCCTTAGCATATCCTCTGTCATCATAAGCCCTTGAATGAGTAGGTACTAACTCTATAACTTTATCATAATCTTTTATAGCTGCTTCATAAAGTCCAAGATTACATTCACAATTTGCCCTATTATAATAAAGTTCTCCGTAGTTTTCATCTATTTCTATACCTTTACTATAATAATTAATAGCCTCTTCAAAAAATCCTAATGCCTGTTTAGAAAGACCTAAATAATTATATATTTCAGAATTATTACAATCTTCTTCTAATGCTTTAATAAATAATTCTGATGCTTTCGCAAACTGAGTTTCTCTAAATAATTGCAAACCTTCTTCAAAATATGACATATGCCTTCCTTAATTAATAAAAATTGTTTATTATTGCTAGCTATAAACTCGCTTAAAAGAGCTGACAACTAAAGTTATCAGCTGCTCGTTTATAGCTTTAAAATTAGTATTAATTATAATTTATAAATAAATACTTTGACAAGTAAACTTGTCAGAGACACATAATTATTAAATTGAAATATAAAATAAAATAATATTTTTGCAAGAAATTTTATATTATATTTTTGTATTTTTTATTATAAAAATATCATACACACAAATAAAAAATTTATTTTATAAAATAGATATAGAAAAATTTATTAAGATATTAATCTAAAATTAAATTATATATAGGATATATAATAAAAATATAAAAGCAATACTAACAACTTATATTATGAAATGCAAACTTGCTCTTCATAAACTTCTTTAGCTTTAGAATAAAATTCAGCAGCCTTTTCATAATTTCCATCAATAAATTCAATATTGCCTAAATGGAAATAATCACTAGATTCAGGATTTTCTTTTATTTTATTTGTATACTTTTCTCTGCTTTCTTTTAAATTAGGATAATTATCTTTTAGAGTTTTACTTCTAAGGTTTTTAAGAGCTAAAACTTCAGGAGTATCAACAGGATACATAGCCAAAGCCTGCAAATACATATTTTCTGCCTTTTTATAATCTTTAATTTCATGCAAACAAACACCATAATAATGATAATCATTATGATCAGCCAATTTATTATCTACTAATATCTTATAAAAATTCATAGCTTCTTTATAAAGTTTATTTCTAAAGAAGTAATTAGCCATATAAACTAAAGCAACCCTATCTTTGGAATTGATTTTAAGTACATTTTTAGCAGCTTCCAATCCTTTATCTTCTTCCTTAAGAAGAGTACATAAAGATAAAAATTCATAATAAGGATCAAGATTTGATGAAGTATATAAAGTAATTCCTTTTCTATAAAGTTCAAAAGCCTCTTCAAGTCTATATTCTTTTTTAGCAATAGCCCCTAAAATAAAATAGGCTTCTGCCGCCATCCAATATTCCAGAAAAGTATTTAAAAATATTTTAGCATGATCATAATCCCCATTTTCAAATAAAGAAACAGCTACTTGTAAATATGCCTTCATATCATCAGAAGTACTTAATCTCATACTTCTTTTCAAAGCTTCTATAGCTTCTTCATTTACTCCTTTCTTTAATAATTCTTCGGCAAGATTACTTAATTTCATTGCTTTAGTATTAGTAGACACGTTCATACTCCTTTTTATTGAATTGGTCTTACATAAACTTCTTCAGAAAAACCACTTTCTATATTTCCGCCCTCTCCGCCTATAGCTGTAATGGTAAAATAATAAACCTTTCCTTCTTCAAGTCCTTCTATTGTATATTCATGTACATTCTCTATTACTATAGGTGTATATTGTGCTTCATTATATTCACCTGACTTAGTTCCATAATAAATTTTATATCCTGATATATTTTCATGAGAGCCATTCCAACTTAGCATAACAGAAGTTCCGCTTACAACATTAGCTCTTAAATTAGACGGCACCAAAGGTTTTTCAGGATAATGATAATCTATAGAAACATTATTCAATATAGGTGTAACATTTCTATCAACATTACTCTTCAATACCGCTCTAAGCTGAATATATCTAGTCATTGTATTTGTCATTATATTTGTATAATTTTTTAAAGTCTCCCAAGCTATATTAACATCTTCAGGAGCAAAATAATAATCTGAAGTTCTATAATACAAATCTATATAACTTCCATTTGTAGAATTTCCAACATAATTTATTGAGTCAATAAATGTATTTATATTTCCAAAATCTATAACTTTACTTATTATCTCTCCGTCTGAAGTATAATTATATAAATTAAAAATCTGCTTATAACGAGGTGTAAAATAGAAGGCATCTAATCCGCCTATAAAACCATTTCCTAAATATAGAGGATCCAATTTTATATTATCAAACTCTATATTATAAGGAGAACCTGTTGCATCTCCGGTACTAGTCAAATATACAACCTGCTCTTCAAGTCCGTCTATATATTTCACTAATTTTCCTGTAGAGGCATTGAAACTTACGCTATGATGTCTCCATTCATTTTCTTTCAAATATTCTCCTTCAGATAATATAACATTTGTATATACTCCATTATAGGAAAATAGATTATTAAACTGCCAAACTAATCTGCCATTAACAATATTAGCTTTTATACCTGAAGATTTTGTAACACCATTTTCATTATATATAGCAGTTTTTGATAATACCTGAGAGTTCATTCTTATTTTATAAGGATTCAAATAAAACTCCAAAGTAAAACTAGTCATAGTATCATCAAAATTATGGGTACCATCTCCTACATAATAATCTATTTTTACATAAGATTTAATGTTATGGAAGAATATGGCATCTCCGCCATTAGCACCTTTTATAGCTTTAATGTCTTTACTATATATAAGCCCCTGTAAAATACTAGAATCAAGAGCCGTATCGCCTTTTAGATAATTAAGTGCCGAGTCGCTATCGCTCAATATATAACTATTAGTAATATTATTTAATGTAGTATAATAAATATTATTTGTGTTTGAAAAAACATCATAAACAGCAGCATTTAAATTAGCTGCAAAATATAAAACAAAAGCCATTAAAAAACATATATAATGCATTTTCAAGTCCCAGTTATTATTATAATTCTTTAATACTTATTCGGATATTTTTTAAATATCATTATTAAAAATATAATAAAAACCATAATGTATGTTTATATAGTTGTAAAAACTATAATTAAACTATATTAATAAAACTAATTAAAAAAAGATTTGTTATATAAATAAATAATAAAAATATACTAGGAGCGATTATGAAATTGTCATTTGTATTTGCATTTACTTTATATATAGGCAGTATTTTATTGGCTGATACAAGAATAGATTTTTTTTCTGCTGTAAATAGCGGAGATATAAAGTCTGTAAAAGAATATATAGAAATGGGAATAAATATAAATTTACAAGATGAAAGAAAAAGAACTCCTTTAATGATAGCTGCATATAAAAATGATATAAAAATGGTTAAACTTTTAGTTGATAATGATGCAAATGTCAATATACAAGACGAGAAATTGAATTCTCCTTTTCTATATGCAAGTTCGAGAGGAATGCTTAATATAATAAAACTAATATATAAAAAAGCTGATACAAGAAATGTTTTAAATATTTTCGGATCAAATGCATTAATATTAGCATGCGAAAAAGAGCATTTAGGAACAGTAAAATTTCTTCTTGAAAACACTGATATAGATGTTAATCATATTAATCACCTATCATATACAGCATTATTAGAAGTTACCATTGTTGGAAATGACAGTTTAAATTATGCTGAAATAGTTAAGATTCTATTAGAACATGGAGCCGACAAGACTATTAAAGATAAAAACGGACATGATGCTCTATATTATGCCAAAGCAAGAAATTTAAAAAATATAGAAAAACTATTAGCGGAATAATAAAAATAAAGGCAAAAGCCTAAAAAATAAGACTTTTACCTTTATTTAATAGTTTATTAAAAATTAATTAATCTTTTTTTACTTCAGTACCTGTAGAAGCATATCTCTGTAATTGAACAGCAGCAGCCTTAGGATTTTTAACTACGCAAGGACCGCCTACACAGCCTCCATTACAAGCCATAACTTCAACAAGATTAGGAGTAGCATCTGTCATAGGAGTTTCTCCTGACTGAACTTTTCCATAACCTTTTAACTGTTTCATACCCTCTTTATCAAGTCCGTTAATCACAGCAGCTTTTAATTTTTCAGGGTGTTTTAATCTTACTTTAACAGCCTCAGCCACACCGCCGCTCATAGCATATTTTCTTCCTGAAGCAGTAGGAACAGTTTCTATATCCAAATCAGGCTCTTTTGATACATCTGTACCTGTAGCTATAAATAAAGCATCAAGCTCTTCCATAGATAAACCATAATCTACTAACTCATCATCTAAACCTTCTCTTCTCTTTGCAAGACAAGGTCCTATAAATACATTAATAGCATCAGGATCATCTTTATGCATCATTTCAGCCGTATAATGCATAGGGGTTCTAGTCTCAGATACGCAAGGAATAAGTTCAGGTACATGCTTTCTTACCGCTTTTACATAGGCAGGACAGCATGAAGTGGTCATTAGTTTATCCCCTCTTTCCATTCTCTCTTCAAACTCAGCAGCCTCTTTATCCGATGTAACATCTGCTCCCAAAGCAACTTCCCATACCTTATTAAAGCCTATTTTTAATAAAGCACTTTTTAATTGTCCCGGTTTAGCATTAAATTGAGAAGCTATGGCAGGAGCATACATTACATTAACCTTTTTATCCTCTTTTAAATGCTTTAAAACATCTATAAGCTGACCCTTATCCATCATAGCACCAAATGGACATTCTCTCATACAATTTCCGCAGAATATACATTTATGATAATCTATTACTTCTTTGCCATACTCATTTTTATTAATAGCTCCAACAGGACAAGACTCCTCACAAGGAACAGGTATATAAATAATAGCATGATAAGGACAGTTTTTTAAACATAATCCGCAGTTAATACATTTACTGCTGTCTATATGCGCCCTTTTTTCATCTAATATTGTTATAGCATCTTTAGGACAATTAACTATACAAGGTCTAGCTAAACAAGCCTGACATGCATTAGTTACCATAAAATTAGCCCTTACACAAGCATTGCAAGCCTCATCAAGAACTGTGAGCATAGGCCAAGTAGGTTTATCTCTTTCTAATGCTAATTTAGCATATCCGGATAATGGTATTCCGCTATCCTCTTTACCCTCAACACTTATTCCAAGTCTTGCCATAATTCTATTTTTTATTATCTCTCTGTCATTGTGTATACAGCATCTTATAGATTTGCTATCTCTAGGTATTATCTCTATAGGTAATCTATCAATATCTTCTACAAGCCTGTCTTCAATAAACATTAATGCAATCTTTACCAAGATATCTTTTTTTAACTGAGAAGCGTTATTATTAATATTCAATTTTATACTCCTAATTTTTTAAGTGATTTTTGGTTTAATATAAACGCATAATTCATATAATTATAATACGAAGATTATTTTTTTCAAGTATAACATAAAAATAATATATACATTTTAACCTCTTATTATAGAATAAAAACATTTATTAGTATATAAAACTCTTATTTCTATATATTCTATAAAAATATCTGTATTCCTAATAATAAAGTTGTTTCAAAACTAATTTTATTTATTAATTGCAAAATTACGCATTTGATAATATCTAATTATTATTTTGCATCCTTTCTCTATTCCGCAAAAATCCTACTTTAATGCCTGTATGTAAAAAGATTCTATACTAGACAAGCTCGTATACGCTTTGCAAAATAGTACATGTTTATATACTAAAATAGTAATTTATATAACATATAAAACATTATATATTAATTTAAAAATTAAATAATTCTATACTTAATCTTATCAAGTGCTTTTCAAACAAGTCCAATAGTCAAAACTTAATTTGATATTAATTTATCTCTTAATTCATTATAATTTTTACTCATAATATCATACCAATAATCCAATTTATCATTATCATCACCATTTATATCTTTAAAATAGAAAGGCTCTAAAAATCTCACAGTTATCTTTTTAAATGGAACAATCTTAATACTTCTAGCTTTCATAATATCTCTAGTACCATATATAACAACAGGAAGAACAGGTATATCTGAGCATCTTTCTGATATCTTTAATATTCCCCTTTTAGGTTTTTTGACTTCTCCTGTAGCACTTCTTGTTCCTTCAGGATAAATAACTATACTTATATTATTTCTTAATCTGTTTTCCATATCATATATAGATTTTACAGCACCAACCGTACCTCTTTTAACAAATATATAATTGGCAAGAGACATACCAAAACCAATTAAAGGTACTTTTCCATAAGTATCCTTTGATACAAATGCAAAAGAATTTTTAAATATACTGAAGCATGCAAATATATCAAAAGCACTTTGATGATTAGGAGTTAATAAATAAGTTTTATTAGGATCATAATTTTCTTTTCCTTCTATATCAAAAGAAATAAATGCCATTTTCATAAGCATTCTGCCCCAAAATTTAGCCATAGTATGAACATATTGCGAAGCTTTTCTCTTAGAAAATAACCTGATAAAAGGATAAATTGAAAAGGCAGCAATTATACACAATAATGTAAAAATAAAACTTAATAAAAAATAAATTAAACTAAATAATATCATAATAAGTAGTTTATTATAAAAATAAAAAATTATCAATATACAACTTGATATATTAATAACTGTTTGTTATAATTAATGAATATTTTTTTATTTTTAATTAAATTAATTAATAATTATGAATAACAGTAAAAAGCAACAAATAGGAATCATAGTTAATGTTCTTAGAACTGATACTGATGGAATTTTAAAAAAAATAAATACTATAATTAAAAAATATAATATAGAAGCTATAATAATAAATTATGATATATCATCTTACAATAATGTAAAAAAAGCGGCAAAAGAATTAAAAAATGTATCAATGCTGATATCTATAGGCGGAGATGGTACATTGCTTTCAGCTTTAAAAATAGCAATAAAATATGATATATCAGTTCTTCCAATATATAACGGTACATTAGGTTTTATCTCAGAAATACCCCCTGAAGAAGCATATTTAATATTAGAAGAATATTTTGAAAATAAAAAAACATTATATGAAATAGAACCTAGAACATTATTATCTATAAGTGTTTATTCAAAAGAAAAAGATACATATAGGGAACATCTTGCTGTTAATGAGTTAGTTCTAAGTAAATGCGACGGCAGAGCAATACATATAAATATTATAATATCAGGTAAACTAATATCTTCAATAGTTGGAGATGGCGTTGTAATAGCAACCCCTACAGGTTCAACTGCTTATGCTTTAAGTGCAGGCGGACCTATACTTGCCCCAACCATTGATGCTATGTCTTTTGTACCTATAGCACCTCATTCATTAACTTTCAGACCGCTTGTTATTCCTAAACATGATAATATAGAATTGGAATTGACACAAAAATCATTAAAGGCTATGATAACAGTAGACGGATATGATATATGTCAATTTAAAAATAATGATAAAATAAAAGCAAAAATAAGTAATAAGAACTGCTATATATTTCAAAGTGCAAACAGGCTATTTTATGATATACTTAGGAATAAACTTAATTGGGGTAGATAATGCTTAAATATCTCGAAATTAGAAATTTTGTCTTAATAGATAAATTAAAAATAAATTTCAGCAGCGGTTTCAATGTACTTACAGGTGAAACAGGTGCTGGTAAAAGCATTATAATCAGTGCATTAGAGCTTATAACAGGTGAAAAAGGTTCTACTAGAATGGTTGGAGCTAATGGCGACAGATTAATTGTTTCAGGAAATTTTTCTCTGCAGTCATCTGCAGATATTGTAAAAAATAAATTAAAAGAATGGAATATAGAAATAAATAATGATGAGCTTAATATAAAAAGAGAAATAACAAAAGACGGAAAAAGCAAATCTTTCATCAATAATGTAGGTGTTAAAGTAGCCGAATTAAAAGAACTTGGAGATTTAATAGTAGATATACATGGACAGCATGAACATCAGTCTCTTTTTAATCCGGCAAATCATTTAAACTTTTATGACAGTTATTTAAATATTGATGAAAAGCTTGAAAATTATAAAAATCATTATAATAAACTTATAAAATTAATAAAACAGTATAATGAAATATATCAAAATAAAAATAATATTTTAAAAGAAAAATCTTTTTTAGAATATGCAATAGATGAAATAGAAAAGGCTAAATTAAAGCCAAATGAAGATGAAGATATAAAAAATGATATTACAATGATGTCAAATGCCGAAAGCATAGCTTCATCGCTATCTTCTATTAATAAAGATATATTTGGAAGCGAATCAGGAGCTTATATAAAATTAACTAGAAGCATTTCGGCATTACAAAGCATATCAAAATATGATAATAGACTTTCAGATATTGCATCGCAAATAGAAGGCATAACATTAAATCTTGAAGATATAAAAACTGTTTTAACTGAAATAAGATCCAAAACCAAATTTGATCCTGAAGAACTTCAATCTCTTAATGAAAGACTTTTCTTCATTAATAATTTAAAAAAGAAATATGGTTCTAATATAAAAGAAATAATATCTTATGCCAAAGAATCCAAAGAAAAATTAGAATCTCTAAATTTCTCTGAAGAGGATATTGAAAACTTAAAAAAAGAAATAGAAGAATTAAGAAAAAAAACTTCCGTACTTGCAAAAGAAATATCTGATATAAGACATAATAGAAAAGAAGATTTTATAAAAGCAATAGAAAATGAAATGAATGATTTAGGAATGTCGTCTACAAAATTTGATGTTGAAATAACTTTAGATGAAGATGATGATGGTATACTTAATATAGACGGTGCTAATATAAAGGCTAATTCTACGGGTATTGATAATATAGAATTTATAATAGCACCGAATAAGCAGAGTATGTTTCAGCCTCTTAGAAAAATTGCTTCAGGAGGTGAGATATCTAGGATAATGCTTTCACTAAAAAATGTACTTTCTTTAGGAGATTACTCTGAAACATGTGTATTCGATGAAATAGATGTAGGTGTTGGAGGAAGAATTGCTGAAGTTATAGGCGAAAAAATAGCTGCTTTATCAAAAAGAAAACAGGTGCTTAGCGTTACTCATCTAGCACAAATTGCAATATATGCTAATAATCATTTTAAAGTTACAAAAAATGAAGGCGATGATATTGTTACTTCAACTATTGAAGAGCTTGATGACAGTATGAGAGTTAATGAAATAGCAAGAATGATAACAGGAAAAGAAATCACAGAAGCAAGCATAAAACATGCCGAAGAAATGCTTGAACATGCCAAAAATAATATTTAAATGATAAAAAATTAGAACAGAAATAAATTAGATATTTCTGTTCTAACTAGAAAATATTAATTAGATTTATTTTTAGTGGCAATATCCATCCAAACAGCCAATAGTAAAACTATACCTTTAATGATATTCTGCCAAGATGAATCTAGTCCTATAATACTCATACCATTATTCAAACTAGCTATTATTAAAGAACCAAGTAAAGCACCAAGTACAGCTCCTGTACCTCCGCTTAAACTTATTCCTCCTATAACACAAGCTGCAATAGCATCTAATTCACTATTAACACCTGTTGAAGGTACTGCAGAAGCTAATCTGGCAGTATTTATTATACCAGCAACGGCAGCTATAACGCCATTAACAGTAAATACCATAAATATATATTTTTTTATATCTATACCAGAATATTTACAAGCCTCTGAATTACCGCCTATAGAATATACTATTCTTCCATAAACTGTATTATTGGATATATAAGAAGCGATAACAGTAATAATCATCATAATAATAACAGGTAAAGGAATACCCCTATATCCATTCATCCAATAAACAAATATTGAAGAAATTACTATTATAAAAGCTAAATTCATTATCAAAGATTTCTTTTCACTTTTATTTCTGCTATGAAGCAATTTATTCATATTAGATAATATCAATATAATTATAGAAATAATCAATATTATCCAAGCTGCTATAGGAGAAATATTTCCGTTTCCTATATAATTAAAATGATTATCTTGTATTGCTAATGTCTGTCCCTTTGTTATATATAAAACAACTCCTCTATATGCCAATAATCCTGCTAATGTAACAATAAAAGCCGGTACTTTTCTATATGCACACCAAAAACCATTGATAGCACCTATTATTAAACCAAATATTAATGTAATAGCTATAGCCAAAGGTGCATTTATATCACTTCTTAATAAGATTCCGGATATAGCCCCTAGTAAACCTAACATAGAACCAACTGATAAATCTATATTTGAGGTAATAATTACGAATGACATCCCTATAGAAAGTATACCTGTAATACTCATCTGTCTGAATAAATTTGATATATTCCTAGAAGATAAAAAACTTCCTGAGGTTATTGCACCAAAAAAACCCCAAAGAATAATAACTATTATAAATAACATGAATAAATTATATTTTTTTAAAAAGTTTTTTAATCTGAACATTATTATTCTCCTATTGCTGCTGTCATTATTGTTTCTTGAGTTAATCCATTATTATCTAATGAGGCTTTTATTTTACCTTCATGCATAACTATAACCCTATCGCTTAAACCGAGTATTTCTGGTAATTCTGAGGATATAAGTATCACAGAACATCCCTCCTCTACTATAGAAAATATGTATTGATATATTTCATATTTTGCCCCTACATCTATACCTCTTGTAGGCTCGTCTAATATTAATATTTTAGGATTAATTAATAGACTTTTTGCTAAAACACATTTTTGCTGATTACCTCCGCTTAAATTCTTTATAGGAAAATCTAAACTAGGTATCTTAATAGAAAGCTTTTCTTTATAATTTAAAGCTGCTTCTTTTTGTAAATTTTTATCTAAAATACCCCTTACTGCATAGTTTTTAATAGTAGAAAGAACTATGTTGTTTTGCACACTATCATTTAAAATTACGCCCTGAGTTTTTCTTTCTTCAGGAACAAAACCTATTTTTAAATCTACAGCATCTTCTGTCTTTTTTATATTAAGTTTCTTTCCATATAAGTAACTTTCTCCTACATAATCACCGCTATAAGCTCCATATATGGCAGAAAGAAGTTCGGTTCTTCCGGATCCTACTAAACCTGAAAAACCTAATATTTCTCTTTCTCTTAGGAAAAATGAAGCATCATCAACTTTTTTTATATTTGAATTTACTTTATCATATAAAGTATAATTCTTAGCTTCAAAAATTATATCTCCTATTTCTCTGCTTCTTCTAGGTATTAAATTATCTATACTTCTTCCAACCATCATGGATATAATTTTATTGCTATTCATTTCAATAGTTTTTCCGCCGCCTACACTTTTACCATCTCTTATAACTTCTACACTGTCAGTAACAGCTTCTATCTCATCTAATTTATGACTTATATATATGGCACTTAAACCATTTTCTTTAAGTGAAAATATTATTTCTATAAGTTTTGAAATTTCTTTTTCTGTTAACGAAGATGTAGGTTCATCAAATATTAATATATTTGCATTTTTTAAAATAGCTTTTGCTATTTCTACCATCTGCTGTTCGCCTGTACCTAAATCTTTTATTTTAGATTCAGGATCTATATTAGGTGCTATAACGGATAAAGCCTCTTTAGCTTTTATATACATTTCATCTTTATTTAGAATACCGAATTTATTAATAAAATTTCCAAGAAATAAATTTTCTACAACATTCATTTCAGGTATTAAATTAAGCTCCTGATGTATAATAGCAATACCCGCACTTTCTGCATCTTTTATGCCGTTAAATCTCATTTCTTTACCATTAACAAATATACTTCCATCATAAGTACCAAAAGGATATATTCCGGATAATATTTTCATTAATGTAGATTTACCAGCCCCATTTTCTCCGCATAGTCCTAATATCTCCTGTTTCCTTAAAGATAAGGATATTCCAGATAATGCTTTTACACCGGAAAAACTTTTATGTATATCTTTCATTTCAAGAATGCACTCTTGCATAGATATGTTCCCCATTAATTTAATATTACTGCTAAAATAATTGATTACATAAATTTATTTTAGCAGTAATTTTATTATTATTTTATAACCCAAACTTTATAATTTATAATTAATTCCCATAAACATCTTCTTTTGTAGCCCAACCATCAGCTATTACAGTAGAATCTAAATTATCTTTTGTAACTTTGATTGGTTCAATATAAAATGTATGAACATCTTTATAGCCATTATTTAATGAACTGTTGCTTAATGCTTGCTCTCCTTTAGCTAATGCTACAGCTGCCTTAGCACATTCTTTAGCTATTAAATGTATAGGTTTATAAACTGTAACAGCCTGCTCACCTCTAGCTATTCTTTGTAAAGCTGCTAAATCAGCGTCTTGTCCTGAAACAGGTACTTTTCCTGCTAATCCTTGAGCTTTTAAAGCCTGAACAGCTGCACCGCCTATAGCATCATTAGCTGCTACTATAGCAGTAACATTATTATTCTGAGCTGTTAACATATCCTCTATTATTTGTAAAGCAACATCAGGAAGCCAATCTCTTGTAGATTGTTCGCCTATAAGTTCTATATCTCCGCTGTCTATATAAGGTTTAAGAGCATCCATAGCACCTTTTCTGAAATATTGAGCATTATTATCAGTAGGAGATCCTCCTAAATAATAAAATCTTCCTTTATTAGTAATTTCCAATATACCTTCTGCCTGCATTCTTCCAACTTTTTCTAAGTCAAAAGTTACATAATGTGCTATATCGCAATTATTTATCATTCTGTCATAGGCTAATGTTGGTATACCGTCCTGAGATGCCTGCATTATAGCTGGAGAAAGACTATTTCCGTCATTTGCTATAACTACTAAAACATCAACATTCTGTGCTATTAAATTTTCAATATCAGCAAGCTGTTTAGTAGCATTTCCATCGCTTGAAATATAAATAACTTCAGCACCCAAACTTTCAGCTTCTTTTACAAAATAATCTCTATCTTTTTGCCAACGCTCAAGTCTCAAGTCATCTAAAGATAAACCTATTTTGATTTTATCCCCTCCTTTATCAGCTGCTGTATCAGATGCTTTATTTGAACATGATAAAGCAAATAGAGATAAAGAAATTAAAATGGCTATGATTTTTTTCATAATGATGTCTCCTTAAAATTATTATAATTATAAATTATATATAAATTGATTTAATTTGGCTTCAAGTAATTCCTGATTTCCGCTAGGAAGTTCTTTTTCTTCTAACTCTAGTGCATAATTATATAATTCTTCTAATGAAGTTGATTTACTTTCTATTTTTGCACCGATTCCGCTATTATAAGAACTATATCTTTCTTCTATAAATTTATCAAAACATCCATCTTTAACTATTTTGTCAGCTATTCTTAAACCCCAAGCTAAAGTATCCATTCCAGCAATGTATGCATACATTAAATCGTCCATAGTATGAGATGGTCTTCTTACTTTAGCATCAAAGTTAAATCCGCCGTTTTTTAATCCGCCGTTTCTTATAATCTCTACCATCATTAATACAGCATCATATACATTAGTAAGGAACATATCTGTATCCCAACCCAAGAAAGTATCTCCATAGTTAATATCAACAGAGCCCAATTTTCCATGATTTCTAGCAACCTGCATTTCATGCTGCATAGTATGTCCTGCCAAAGTGGCATGATTGACTTCTAAATTAAGCTCAAAATATTTATCCAAATTATAGTGATATAAGAATTCTAAAGTAGCAGCAGCATCAAAATCATATTGATGTTTTGTTGGTTCTTTTGGTTTTGGTTCAATGAAGAATTGTCCTTTAAATCCTATTTTTTCTTTATATTCAACTGCCATAGATAAGAAATAAGCTAAATGATCCAATTCTCTTTTCATATCAGTATTGAGTAAAGTTTCGTAACCTTCTCTTCCACCCCAGAATACATATCCTTTAGCATCTAATTTTTTAGCTATATCCATAGTTTTTTTAGTCTGAGCAGCAGCAACTGCAAAAACATCAGCATAAGGGCTAGTAGCAGCACCATGCATATATCTAGGATTTGTAAATAAAGAAGAAGTAGCCCATAAAAGTTTTTTGCCTGTTTTAGACATACTTTCTGCTACTAAATCTACTATCATGTCTAATTTTTCATTAGTTTCTTTCAAAGTTTTATATTCAGGAGCTAAATCTCTGTCATGAAAACAGAAATAATTCATTCCTAACTTCTGCATAAGTTCAAATCCAGCCTCTACTCTCATCTTAGAAGCCTCTAATGCCTCTTTACCATTCCAAGGTCTGCTTGCAGCAGGAGCACCAAAAGGATCAGCACTTCCGGCAGCTAATGTATGCCACCAACTCATTGCAAAAGGCATCCACTCTTCCATAGTTTTACCTGATATAACTTCTGAAGCATTATATTGTTTGAATGAAAAAGCATCTTTACTATCTTTTCCTTTATAAAACACTTTATCTGTACTTGTAAAATATTCCATTTCTTTACTCTCCGATCATTAATTTAGTAAAATGAGTTTACTTAATAAATAATAAAATCATTTTACTAATTAAATTTTAGTAAAAAAATTAGATTTGTCAAGAAAAAATATCATTTTTAACTAAAAAAATCACTGTCATATATAAAATCAAAAAAATTGATAAGACCTACACCTACTAGAGAAGCTTTATCGCCTAATTTAGATTTTAATAGAAGAACATTGAATTTTGAATAAAAATTATTATTTTCAAATATTTCTTTTTGTATATAAGGGTAAATTCTATCCCAATAATCAGTCATTTTTCCGCTTAAAATAATTTTATTAGAATCATATATAGAAAGCAAACTTCTTATTCCTCTGCCTAAAAATTTGCAGTATTCTTTTATCACTTTTTCACTCTTTTTATCATAACTTTCAAAAAGCTGATTAATATCATCAAAATCGATTTTTTGTTTTTTCATAATATTTTTTAATCCCTCATAAGATGCATATCTTTCAAAGCATCCCCTATTTCCGCAAGTGCAAGGTTCACCATCCATAATAATAGTAAAATGCCCTATTTCTCCAGCTAATCTATGGGCACCTTTTAATAATTTACCATCAACTATTTGACCTCCTCCTACTCCGAAATTGGATATGGATATAAGCATATAATTATTTTTATCAGCTTCTTTTGACAGAAAAAATTCTCCCAATACCGCACTGTTCGCCTCATTCTCCAAAATAATATCCAAATTTAATTCGTTTTCCAAATACCTTATATTAATATTTTCAAGCCCCAAGTTGGTAGCATATAATATATTTTTCCTATCAAAACTAATATTTCCAGGTATTGATATTCCCAATCTTTTTATTTCTTCAGATTCTTTATATTTTTTTCTATAATCATTTATGATAAACAATATAACATTAAAAAAATTATTATTATTAATAGTCTTTTTATACTCTTGATAATTATAATAATTTCCAGCCATATCAACAATAGCTATCTTTACTAAATTAAAATCTATATCTATTGCCAAAGATTTTTTTTTATGAAGAGTTGTTTTCCAAATCTGTGCTTTTCTGCCAACCATACCTTCTGTAAAATTTTCTTTTGTTATAAAATCATTTTTAAATAATATATCCAAAGATTCATTTACAGTAGGTTTTGTAAGTTTCAAACTTTCAACTATATCAATACTTGTAAATCTATCTTTTTTAATGCATTCTTTTAAAATATTTCTTAAAGTTTTTTCTTTTGCTAATACTTGATATTTCATAATTATTAATTAAATGAAAATTATTAATTTTTTCAGATAATATTAAATACTAAAAATATATAAAAATCAATTTCTAAATATAAAGTTTTTTATAATTTAGTATTAAAAATATTGATTTTTTATATATATTTTTATATACTTCAAATATAACAATTTAGTAAAATGATTTAATAAATATTTTCAAGGATAGGAAAATGTATACATTAGGAATAGATTTAAGCACACAGAGTATAACTTTAAGTATTATAAATTGTGAGAACTATAAAAATGAATTAAATATTTCAATAGCATTTAATTCAATGGAAGAAATGAAATATTCAAAAATGAATAAAAATACATTGCTGATAGATTCAAATATCAAAGGAAAATCGGAACAAGATATAAATATATTTTTAGCGGCATTGGATAAATCACTATTACAGCTAAAAGAAAAATTTAATACAAAAGACATAAAAGCAATACAAATATCAGCTCAGCAGCATGGACATGTTTATCTTTCAGAAAAATATAAATCAAATATAGAAAAATTAAAAGACAAATCATCAATAAATAATAGTTTAGCTGAAATATTAAAAGATTCATATTCTTATGATTATGCTCCTATATGGAGAACTTCATGTACTCAGAAAGAGGCTGAAGAATTGAGAAATGCAGTAGGCGGAAAAGACAATATGATAAAAATAACCGCTTCAAATTCTCCGCTCAGATTTACAGGGGCAATAATAAAATACAATTTTGACAACAATCCTGAATTATCAAAAAATACATATAAAATATTTTTATTAAATACATTTATAGCATCAATACTAACAGCAAAAGATAATATACCTGTAGATTTTGGAAATGCTTCAGGAATGAGTTTAATGGATTATACAAAAAGAGAATGGAATAATACTTTATTAAATACTGTATCAAATGATTTAAAAGAAAAATTAGGAAATATAAATGATCCTTCTAGTTTTGCAGGATATATAAGCGAATATTTTATAACAAAATACGGATTTGATAGTGAATGCATAGTTGGTATAGGAAGCGGAGATAATCCTCAAACAAAGGTTTTGTATAAAGGCGATATATTATCATTAGGAAGCAGTTTTGTTTATATGCTAAATATTGATGAAAACAGCAGAGATTATTCCGGAGTATCAAATGCTATGTATGACGGAACAGGAAATCCTTTTATGATATTCTGCCGAACTAATGGTGCTATATTATGGGACGAAATAATGAAATTATATACAAGAGATTATAAAGAAATTACAGAATCTTTAGAAAAAAATATTGATAACATGCCTATAGTACTATGGCAGAAGGAAAATGAATCAGTGCCTATAAGTATGGCATTCCCTATAAAAAGATTCCATGAAACTCCTTCTTTTGATAATGATTATAAAGGCATAGTATTAAGTTCTTTGGGTTTAGTAGCTTTATACTCTGAAAAATTTACTTCCAAAGATAAAATGGATCTTGCTGTTACAGGAGGACCTACAAAAGATAAAGAGATATTAAAAATAATAGCAAATATCTGGAAATGCCCTATAAGAACACTTCCTTCAGGCGGTGCTTCACTTGGTGCTGCTTTATCTGCTATATTATTATTAGGAAAAAAAATTTCATTAGATGATATAAGAAATTCTTTAATTGATAATACAGTAATAGAACCTGATGATAATCTTGCAAATAAATATCATGACTATATGATACTTTTAAAAGAAAAATTTAATGAAATAAATAAAGGTACATTATAAAATAATACAACTGTATTATAATTAAAGCTTTTTTCTATAAGCCATTCTTCTGTATGTATGCATTATTAGTATAATAGCAATGATATATCGGCGTTCCTATAAATGCTGCATTACTATATGTACTATTATATACTCATGCTATTTTTGACCATAATATCATTTCTCTAATTGTATTTATATCTGCACATTACCAATACCTCTTTTGACAAAGCACATAACTATGTATTCCCTTTTAATAAATATGGATCCATATTTAAAATATATTTTGAATTTAATTCTAAAATTCTTTTATTCATAAATTTGAATCTTTTCAGTAAAAGTCATACATCGTACTAGTTTATTTGATATAAAAAGCATGCTTTCATCTATGTTTTTTCATTATTTTTTTCTCTTTATTTTGATAGGTATTATACTTTCGATTATTGTGATAATTTAAATTATGATGAATACACGCTTTTTTTAACTAAAAAGTATGAAATATATTTTAAACATTTTCATAAAGCAAATTTTAATTGACATAAAATAATTATAATTATATAATCCAATTATATACGGCAAGCATTGGATGGGTATATATGAAAAATATTATTTCCATTATTTCTATTTTTGTTTTAATAGTTTTGATAATTTCCTGCAGCAGCAATACTAAACAAACAGAAAATACTCAAACTAATCAAACTCAAACAAATGAACAAGTATATATTAATCCAACAACTACAAATACTAATGAATATGTTCAAGTTACAAAAATGTATCCTATGTATTCTCAGACTTTCTTTTCAGCTGTAAGATATAATAACATAGAAGGAGTTAAATCATATTTAGCTAAAGGAGCAAATCCAAATTCTCAAGATGAATACGGTTTTACAGCATTAATGTACGCTGCTTTAATGGGATATGATGATATAGCAAAATTACTTATAGAAGAAGGTACTGATGTCAATATTAAAGATAATGCAGGTGCTACAGCATTAATGTATGCTGCTAGAAATACAAATTATGAAATGGCTGAATTTTTATTAAAAAATGGTGCCGATGTAAACATTAGAGATACATCAGGAGAAACTGCATTATATTATAGTATTAAGCATGATAGTTTCGGGCAAGAAAATGCTATAAAAATACTTAATTTATTAATAAAATACGGTGCTGATGTAAATACTAAAGACAATGATGGAGCATCTCTCCTTGATGTATCCTATAGAATTTCTTTTGATAAAAATAAAGAAATGTTTAAAATATTAGTTGAAAATGGTTTTGATTTAGAGTCAAGAATAAAGACGGGTATATCTGATTATGATTATGATTATACTCCTTTAATGATAGCAGCTTTAAGAAATGATTATGATATGGTTAAATATTTGCTTGATAAAGGTGCCAATCCTAATACAGCAAATAATGAAAACAAAACAGCTTTAACGATTGCTAATGATTATGGAAAATTTGATATTTCAAAATTACTTATACAACAAGGTGCAAATATAAACACACAAGATGAACACGGTCTTACAGCATTAATGAACGCTGCTATGATAGGAGACTATGAAATGGTTAAATTTTTACTAGAAAATGGTGCCAATATAAATACTAAAGATAATGATGGAAACACTGTATTATATTACAATATTCGCTATGATCATTACGAAAAAGAAGAAAAACTAGAAAATGCTAAAAAAATATTTAATTTATTAATAAAATATGGTGCTGATGTAAATACTAAAAACAATTATGGAGCATCACTTCTTGATACAGCTTATACAACAGAATTGGCACTAAATAGAGAAATGTTTAAAGTATTAGTAGAAAATGGTTTTGACTTAGAATCAAGAATAAAGGGTGGGGAGTATTATTCTCCTGCTGATTATGATTATACTCCTTTAATGATAGCAGCTTTAAGAAATGACTATGATATGGTTAAATTTTTAGTTGAAAAAGGTGCCGATGTAAATGCTAAAACACATTCTGAACATAGCTCAGTAGAAACTCCCCTATTACTCTCATTAGATAATGAACATCCTGACTATAGATATTATTATTATAAAAATGAAAATTCATCTGCTGCAGAATTTTTAATAAATAATGGTGCAGATATAAATGTAACAAATGAGGATGGAGAGACACCTTTAATGTATGCTTCCAAAGTTCATAATATAAAAGTGGTAGAACTTCTAATACAAAAAGGTGCAGATATAAATGCTTTCAATGATTATGGAAATACAGCCTTAATATATGGTGTAAATAATTTAGAAACAGTAAAATTATTAGTGGAAAATGGTGCTGATATAAACTTTTATAAAGGAGGAAGTACTGCTTTAATATCAGCATGTGAGTATAGTCATGAAAGAAATATAGATGTAATAAAATATTTAGTTTCAAAAAATGCCGATATAAATGCCCAAGATAATGAAGGAAACACAGCTTTAAATAAAACTCTTGATACTTCAGGTGAAGGCAGTATTGATATACTAGACTTTGAAATAGCTAATTTTTTAATAGAGCAAGGTGCTGATGTAAACATAAAGAATAAACGAGAATATACTCCTTTGATATATCTTGGTATGGGTGAAGGTAATTTTAATAATAAAAGTTTTCAGAAATATCGTATAAAATTAGCTGAAGTTTTATTAGAAAAAGGTGCAGATATTAATGCTCAAGATTATAATGGATACACTTCTTTAATGTGGGCTTGTACAAGAAAATCTAATGAATCATTTGTTAAATTTCTAGTAGAAAAAGGAGCCGATGTAAATATAGAAGATGACGATGGAGATACTGCTTTAGATATGGCAGAGTATTTTAAACTTAGAAAAATTGCAGGTATTCTAAAAAAAGCTCAAAGAAATAGAAATTAAATTTTGATGATTAAACTTGTAACTTTATATTTATATTATAATTTAGTATAATAAAGTTATGAGAGATATTAATGTTTTAAATGACTATTTTGTGAGATATCTATTCTCATCACCAGACAGTAATTTAATACTGCTTGATTTTATTAACTCTACAATGCTCGATTCTAATATGAAAACTTTTAGGTCAGTAGAAATACTCACACCATTTAATTATAAGGAAAATTATGAGGATAAAGAAACAATAGCAGATGTTAAATGTATAACTCAAAATGGTACAGTTGTCATTATAGAAATACAGTTACAAGGTAATTCAAGATTTCCAGAACGCATATTATATTATTGGGCTTCAAATTATAGTAAATTATTAAAACATTAATATTTCTCATAAAAATCCTAATTGATCCATTCTAGCTCTAAACTGATTTCCATCTGTAAGAAAATCAATCCAGTCGTCCTGGTCTCCATACATAGCTAATGCTGATGCACTTGCAATAGTCAATAGAGCTATGGCTGTTAATAAAATTTTTTTCATCTTATTTTCTCCATAAATATTAAATGTTTTTTATTCATTATATTATATAGTAATATTTTTTAAATGTAAATATTATTTTGATTTCACTCAATTTGCTGTAAAATTGATAAAAAATTCAAATAAAAAAAGGAGGGGTTTAAGCCCCCCTTATAAGTTATATATTCTCTAGTCAATTACTAATTAATTGAAAGCAGGTAAATACCAAGTTATACCTGTAGTAGTTTCAAAGTATACAGGAATACCGCTTCCTATGAAAGTATTATTTACTGTAGAACCTTGTTTTGTTCCGCTGTTATTAACATCCATCTCGAAGTACCATTCTAAGTCTTGAGTAGGTCTGATATAAAGCTCTGTATAAGCTCCCCAAGCTAAGCTATGTTTTACTTTAGGATCAGTAGTTCCGCCATAGTTAGCAGTTAGTTTTCCATCATAAGTAGCAGTATAACCTAAAGAAGGTTCAACATATAAAGTAACTATATCTTTTTTTTTTTT